>NZ_BAABWR010000021.1:0-91699 GCF_040370605.1 Aliiglaciecola sp. NS0011-25 | reverse complement strand
GATTAAAGGGACTTAATAATTTGGATGTCTTAATCGGCATTAGGCACTTTATTTTGGGTGTCTTAATAGACACTTCTTAATAGTTACTTGAGGTTGGGGCATTGACGCAATTTTGATGCTTCAAACTGCCAATAAATCGATAAAGTAATACGTCACTCTTGCATATTAGCAAAGGGTTAATGCACGTGTTTTCACTGTGTTACCCATTAAAGTCGCTATGTCAAAAATGGACTATACTTAATTTCCCTTAATATGAGATTTTTAACGATATTAGTTGTCATTGCACTTAACCCAACTAGTTGCTTTCGTTTATTTAAATTCAGGATCGAAAATATTATCTAAATTAAAAAGGAGATAGAGATGCAACGACGGGAATTTTTGAATAGTTTAGGTTTTGGGATTGGAGCGAGTATGTTGGCCCCTGGAGCTGTGCTAGCACATTCTTCAAGCACTGGTATGGGTGTTTCAACAGTTCGAACCGGTGATTGGCGTGCATTGCGAAAATTGTTTCCACTGACTCACGACTACATACAGTTATCGACTTTTTTGTTGGCTTCGCACCCAAAGCCTGTAGCTGATGCTATCGAAAAACATCGACGAGCTTTTGATGAAAACCCTTCTGATTACTGGCACGAAAACTTCCTAACTATCGATAGTGAAATTTCAAATAGTGCGGCTCAATATATGGGCGGTAAAGGGGAGAATATCGCCCTAACCGACAGTACCACTATGGGGCTTGCCATGGTTTACAGTGGATTAAAGTTACAAGCCGGTGAAGAAATTTTGCAAACAGTTCATGATCATTATTCAACGGATATGTCATTGGTTCATAGGGCAAATCGAAGCGGTATTAAAATCCAGCGTATTGCTCTTTATGATAATCCAGCAAAAGTGAATGTTAAGGAAGTTGTTGCCCGCTTAAAAGAAGCAATAAATGTTAACACCCGAGTTTTTGCCGCCACATGGGTTCATTCGTCGACCGGCGTTAAACTCCCTATACGAGAAATGGCCGATGAGATTGCTCGAATTAATAAAACGCGTAAGTCAGCTCAACAAATCTTATTTTGTGTGGATGGAGTTCATGGATTTGGGATTGAAAATCAAGATGTGAGCGAACTTGGCTGTGATTTTTTCATTGCTGGTACGCATAAATGGATTTTTGGTCCTAGAGGAACTGGTGTTATTTGGGGAAACGATAAAGCTTGGAATCAGGCTGAAGCGGTTATTCCTAGCTTTAGTGCATCGTACGATGTTTGGATGGGATTGGTGAAACCACGAAATGTGCCAGTGGGCGAACACATGTCACCGGGTGGTTTCCACTCGTTTGAGCACCGCTGGGCGTTACCCGAGGCCTTTAAATTGCATTTGCAATTAGGCAAAGAAAATGTACAAAACCGCATCCATCAATTAAACCAGCAAACCAAAGTCGGACTAGCAAAAATGCCTCATGTTACCTTGTATACACCTGAGAGTAGCGCGCTTTCATCGGGTTTAGTCTGCTTTGACGTAGATGGAATAGATCCTGAAACAGTAGTAAAAAGAATGCATAAAAAAGGCATAATCATGAGTAGTACTCCTTATCGGAAAAGCTACGCCCGATTTGCACCTTCATTACTTAATAATGAACAAGAAATTGAAACAGCCTTAGCTGAAATTAGTGCTATGGGATGAAAAACTTCTTTTAAAAATAAAGAAAAAATAAAGAAGACACCCATCTTTAGTAATTTTTATTACGCAGTAGATTTATATAAAAATTAACAAAGTGCTTTACCTCTATATCACCTCTGAAGGCGCTTTATTTTCAAAGTGTACATATTGTTTTTTATTTTGGTAATAATGGGTGTCTTAATAAGTACTATCCAAATAGTCCTGCAAGGTGGGCAGTTCTTGCTGCCAATAATATGCGTTAAATCTGATATATATCTAAATAAAGACATAGCAATTCAAAAACCTCCGAAAACTTTAAATTCAAACCCCAAATTAACAATATTCACATGATTCTACCGTTCTGAATAAACCAGAAAATGAGGACTTATTACTATGGGTGTCATAGTAAGAAAATATTAAATTCAAACCCCAAATTAGCAACATTCACATTATTCTACCGTTCTGAATAAACCAGCGAATGAGGGCTTATTACTATGGGTGTCTCAGTAAGAAAATGATGGGTGTCATGGTAAAAGAATGGGTGTCTCAAAAATTAGGTGTCTCAAAAATTAGTGACATTTGTCATCGTGAATGAATGACAAAACACACTGACCTAATTTTTGCGATAGGGATAAAGTTAAACCTCAAACAAATTTGGGGAACAACAATGAAAATAACGAAAATTTTGGCTTTATCACTATGTTTAATTAGCTCAGTTAGTTCAGGCTATGTCAGCGCACAAAGCAGCAAACCGTCAGTTAAAATTACTCATCAATATGAAGCATTTAATGCAGTGGTATCCGGAGCGGGTAAGCCTATCATTTTGATTCCTGGGGTCTCTTCTTCCGCTGCTGTATGGACAGATACCATTGAGCACTTTTCTGATCGTTATCAACTTCATGCCCTTACTTTAGCTGGATTTTCCGGGGTAAAAGCCGCCGCACCAGAAACCGTTGGCGCTAACTATCTTGAATTTCAAAAGAATGCGATTTTAGACTATATCCGCACAAATAAATTAGAAGACGTTGTGATTGTCGGTCACTCTCTTGGCGGAACTTTAGCTTTGTGGTTGGCAACAGAAAAACATCCTCAAATATCAGCAATTGTGAATGTTGATGGACTACCAGCACTTGGGGCTTTATTTGCTAATCAGCAAGCACCAAGTGGCGAAACACCACGTTCATTTGATCCTAAAATCATGGTCAAATCGATGGCGAATAATGAAGCTTGGCACTCACAAATGCTAAATGAGATGATGACTTCAGACCCAATGACATCGGGACGGGCATTCGGTGAATTGATGCAATTAGATCTCAGAGATAAGCTCAATGAAATAGAACGCCCCGTGCTTACAATTGGCGCACCGGCACAAGCAGCGCCTTATGTAAGTTATGCTGCTACAAAAAACAATTACGTCACGCAACTGGCTAATATTCCGGAAGAATTTAAGCACATGGCCTATGCCCCAACCGCTAAGCACTTCGTGATGGCTGACGAACCTGAGTGGATGCTCAGTCAAATTGAGTTGTTTCTTAAATCGAATTTATGATTTTAACCCGCAACACCAACACACTAAGTTAAGTCCTTAGTGTGTTGTTTTGAATTGTAAATCACTTCACTTACGAGGCGCTCGTGCTCAAATCAACAAGTTTTCTGTGCATTTCGAGACCGATAAAAAGTATGTTATGTTTATTCTCACAGCGCTCTTTTTAGGTGTTATTGATAAACCATCGGGTGTAGGCATATAGCGCAACCAAGTAAATTAGATATCAACACCTAAAAAAGTAGGCTCAAGGGAAGTTACAATATTTATAAGGAGATTCGATGAAACATATTTTTTGTGCTGTACTCATTATTATTGTTAGCGGCTGCGCAAGCATAAAAAGAGATTATGTATTTGATGGCTCAACAATTGAATCAACGAAGCAGGGAATTTTGTACGTAAGCAAACGTCTAAAACGTGCAGAGGAAGTTGAGTTTCTAATGGCTTTGATGGCGATACAGTTTTCAGATGTCAAAAGTTTTTATGACATAGAGGGAGACCCTACAATGACTAACGAAATCAACTATTTCATTATTGGTAAAAAAATTGACGGGTTAAATTACAACGAAGTATTAGAGTTGGCAAAATCCTCACCAACAAAAGTTAGGCTGTTTTCAAAATAACTATAATAAGGCAAAACATTGGTTGCCTCCGCCGCTTAGATACCAATCTTTTTGTGTTTTAAAACATTAGGTGCTCAAGGGAAAATGGAATTTTCGATAGATTCATCAGTTTCAGCTAACTCGCTCAGGTTCACTCATCCTGAGCATGATTATTTTATCGTCCATTCATCTGGAGTTGCTTGTGCATCCGTTCGCGTTTGCACATATACAGATGAAAAGGGGCTGCTAAATTTTTTAAATGAGTTGGCTGCATTTAACAAACCATGGAAATCAGCTCGTAAATGGGAGTCCATAGAAAGTCAGTTTAGTCTCTCTGCAATTTGCTCATCTGTTGGAGAGGTTTGTTTTTCTTTCCAGCTAAAAGATATGCTTGGACATCCAGAAGAGTGGCAATTAAGGTCAAGTATCTTAGTTGATTTCGGACAATTGCCACATTTAGCGACCCAAGCTGATCGTTTTTTCAATCATGTTCCGACTGAATAAAAGTATCAAATATGCTTTGCTTATCAGCGGGAAACGCATGCGGTTTTACCCGTCATTGTGAGGGTTAGGGGTAGCATGAAATATCTTTTTCCATTAGCAACAACTCTACCATTTCCTGCATTTGCCGAAGTTTCGGATAAAATGCCAAGTCTTATAGAGATACTTTTCACTGGCGTTGGAATTTTTATAGTCGCTATTGCAGTTAGTTTTATTCGATGGTGGCTGAGTGCAATATTCATTTTTGTTGGTGCTTTGTACTCGATAGGTCTTATATCCTTGTGGCAAGATATACAAATGCGCAATGCCTTACTTGATGAGCAAGGTTGGTACTATTTTGCTGTTTTAGGTATAGAACAATTTTTAATTTATGCAGGTGGATTAGGTGGTATTTATTTTGGGCATAAAGGCAAAACCAATAAACTTGTTCCCTAGGCCTAATATTGGCGGCATGCAGCCTATTTCCAATAAATACTGCCAGCAAGCTTATCTTAAAATTGTGGGGCCCTATGTGGCAAAGATATAATGAAGTCTGAGAAACCAACCATCATGGGAATGGCAGAGTTTTCACCTTCTGCAAAATGTCCAAAATGTCAGTTAATTATGTATCTTGGGAATAGGTGTCCTCACTGTGAACATTTGTTAAGTCATGCTGAGCAAAAAGCACAAAAAGAGTTTTGGATAAAAGTAAGAAATCGCGGTTATAAAAAAGGTTTTATTTTCTTTACTCTATTTTTTCTGATTTTTTGCTTAGTTTATAATTTTTAAACCAAAAGACATTACTCTTTTTGCTTCTACTATTTGTTTCGGCAATTTATTAAATCTTGAGATGATTTTGAAAACAACGTTTCTTATCTCTATATTATTTTTACTCTTGACGAGTATAGTGAATACTACCCTTGTACCGTCGATACTTATCCAATTTATCCAATTATTAAAGTCAAAACGTCAAGCAAGCTTTGGATGTATCTCATCCTGCGGTATCTATGCTTCATGAAAGTACCCAAATTATTGTTTCTGTTTCATATGTAATTGAAATTGCGACTAAAAATCCTAATCTCCACATTCCATACATCGACGAAACGTTTATTTTAAAACCCAATTGCGAGGTGTCGGTTCGCCATTAACAAACATAGGGTTTTTACAAAAAGATTTGGCAGAACTTGACGACAAGGAACTCCAGATTGCGATAAACCTTTATGGGGTGATTTATTATGCTTTCCAGGAGACTTTATTCATTATCTAAAGCGATAGTTATAATGAATGATGAAATAATCTCCAAAAGTACAGTTACGTTACAAATAGGTGTAGAACCTCAACCTAAGGACGATTATAGTAAAGTGCATAAACTTAAATTCATCAGTAATGGAATACTTGTATATGAGTTGTGTTGGTTGGATAAATAGGTCATCTAACAATTGCATCGGCTTGCACCCGTCACTTCGTTCAGTCTTATAGCTAGCATGTATTAGTCTACACTTAGTGATTTTGTGACAAGTCTTTAGCAGTCCTGCATAAATTGACGTCAGCGCAGACACACTAACTATCAGTATCAATTTCTAAGGCCGAGCTATGTCAGTCGGCCAATTTGAGAGCGATCTTCATAGAAAATTATACTTTCTCGCAAACGAATTGAAATTTAAGCCTTTTAACAACGAATTACTTTGGAGGCAAGCGGTCTTGGAGAGCACTATATATACCGAAATAAATCGGCAAAACCTGATCGGTAGTCTTTGGATGGTTGCGGCTATGGGCGCATTCGCTATTGAGGACGCATTTGTTAAAGTGGCGACCAAAACGCTTCCAATTGGCGAGGTGCTTATCCTGTTCGGTCTGGGTGGCATGTTGATTTATATGGGGATGCTATACGTTAAACGTGAGCCTCTTTTTATCCCAGACGTTTTATCGCGCTCAATGTTAATACGCGTAGGCTTCGAGATAACCGGACGTATTTTTTACGTACTTGCCATCGTTTTAATTCCACTATCTACGGCTACGGTAATCTTACAAGCAACACCTCTTGTTGTGGTTGCCGGTGCTGCAATGATCTTTGGTGAAAAAGTGGGGTGGCACCGTTGGTTAGCCATTGTTATGGGGCTTCTAGGGGTGATAATAATCGTTCAACCCGGTACTGATGGATTCTCTGAGTTATCTTTGCTTGCGATAATCGGAATGATCGGTTTTGCTGGTCGTGATCTCGCTAGTAGGGCTGCCCCTGTGACTATTGGAACATCACTGCTTGGTTTCTATGGATTCTTGTCGGTAGCCGTGTCTGGGTTGCTATACTCCGTTTGGGCCGATGCACCTTTTGTTGTTCCTCAAAGCGAAGCATCACTGGCTCTTGTGGGCTGCATCGTGGTCGGTGCGCTAGCTTATTCTTGTTTGATGAAAGCCATGAAAACAGGGGAAGTATCCGCTGTGACCCCTTTTAGGTACGTCCGACTTCTGTTTGGTATAGCCATGGGCATTTTGCTGTTTGGTGAAGTACTGACACCTGCGATACTGCTCGGCTCGATTTTAATTGTTATGTCCGGTCTTTTTATTATCTGGCGAGGTAAGCGTCGCACACTCGCTATCCACGAAAGCAATTAACCCTGGTGTGCAACCGCTATTCGCGATGCGCTGTGGTAAAGATAATTTCAATATTGGATAACGTTATAGTATTCCAGATGATTTAAACTCATGGGCTAACGACAAATAATATGATGCATAACAAGGACATTCTGTTGATTTCTTTCGCGCGTTGGGACGCATATTCTTGGGCTGATTATGACTAAAGATCAATATGTAAGTCCTGAAAATTGCCCGTTATGTAATAAACCGAATTATTGCGCTAATTTATCAAATAGCAATAAGCCCTGTTGGTGCATGGAGGAGGATATTCGCTTTCCAGAAAAGCTATTCACCCAGCTGGTAGATGCTGCTATAAATAAAGCCTGTATCTGCAAAGCCTGTGCACTTAAGCATAAAGACGAGCACTAGCAAGACAAGTTGTATTTTGAAATCTCCGAATGTTGAAAAGCGACGAATTAACTGTTGTTAACAAAGTGAAAGTAATAAAGAGCCATATCGTGTTTGCAGAGAAAACTTGCTGGCAGCACTCATCCAGAAAGTCTAAAGTAAATTAAGCTTTGTAAGGCATGCTAACAGCTGCTTTTTATTACTGAGTACTGTGTTATCGAAAATAAGGAGGTATTGATGAGCAACAAACATAACGGCTCTTGTCTTTGCGGTAGCGTAAAGTATGAGCTTTGCGGTGAATTCCAGTCGTTCTTTTTATGTTATTGCAGCCGCTGTCAGAAGGATACAGGTTCTGCCCATGCAGCCAACCTGTTTGCTAAATCCAGCACGCTAACTTGGCTACAAGGTGAAAACGAAGTTGTCAGTTATCAACACCCAAATACATTACATCAGAAGAGTTTCTGTAAAATTTGTGGTTCGGCGGTCCCAACGATTAGTCAAGAAATTGATAGCATAGTCGTTCCTGCAGGTAGTCTTGATGGCCCTGTTGCAATTTTTCCTACCGCTAAAATATTTGTGGGTAGTTGCGCAAATTGGGTAACAAATTTGAGTAATGTTACGAGCTTCGAAGAATTGCCGGGGCAATCTGACAATTAAAGACATAACAATTTGCGTAGCTGTTACCTCACCATGTTAAGCAAGTTTAGGAAACTCTGCGTAAGTTTTAGCAAAAGCTTGCTTTGCTTCGAAGTACTTTTTGCGTAACTATAGCTTTGCATGCTAATAGATCGCGTTTTATATCTGGGAGACTTTAGTGAAAACTTCGTTTTTTTTACTTTTATTTGTGGCTTTATTTTCCAGCGCAACAGAGTTAAACATTGATATCAATAAAGGATTCTTAGGTGCAAAATGGCTTTCGTCTAAAGATAAGGTCATTGAAGTTTTAGGGGAGCCCAATGGTTCTTTTAGAATAAATAAACATAGGGAATTTTTGTTCTACGGTAAAAACATTGGACTTTTGATTTCTCGAAATCAATTGCGGGAAATTGTGATTGGGCAGATATTCTCCCATCATTACTACGACATGCCAGTGATTATGAATAATAAATTTAACGCTTCAGAGCTGACCATAAATAATGAAATATTTATCGAACAACCTTTCAAACAAGTTGAGAAAGCTTTGAATATTTCGTTAGGAAACCCAGGTTACAACGTTATAACGGGTACGGATGATGTCACTATTAAATTAAGTTTTAGTGGAACAAATTTTAATGGCATTGAGTCGTCCTTTAAATTGAATGAAATGAGAGTGACCTATCAATTGTGATATACCAAATCAATCAAGTGCAGCCAAACGGAAAATGGCGCATTGGGCCTGATTCGTGGTCACGTTTAGGCAATAAGTTTGTATCGATAAACCCAGTATTATGCTCAACAGAATTTACTTAAATGGCAGAACCAGACGCATTGAAAATCATGTCATTTGCTAGCCCGCAAGAACTCCGCCAGTGGCTACACTTGAAGCATGCAACTGAAAGTGAGTTGTGGGTAAATATATTCAAGAAAAACAGCGGAATTCAGAGTGTTACTTGGAACGATGTGGTCATGGAAATTTTATGTTGGGGTTGGATTGACGGTGTCAAAAAATCAATTGATGGGCAATCTTACCTTCAGCGAATCACGCCCAGAACCCCTCGAAGCAATTGGTCTAAAAGGAACACTGAGCATGTTGAACGACTGATAAACGAAGGTCGAATGATGGAACCTGGACTGGTCCATGTTCGTGCTGCCAAAGCAGATGGGCGTTGGGAGAATGCGTATGCGGCAAGTGAAATGGAAGTGCCGGAAGATTTTATAGCTGCACTAGAACATCAGCCTATCGCCAAAGCGTTTTTTGAAACCCTTAATAAATCAAATCGTTATGTTATCGCCTATGGCCTAACAAGTGCGAAGAAAGCCGAAACTAGACAAAGACGATTTCACAAATACATGACGATGCTTGCCCAGAAGGAAAAGCCTCTTTGAGTTGCATTGGGCAGCTGAAACAGACACAAAACAAATAACTGCGTTCGCTTCGCCGATGATTTTAAGCAACTATAATTAGCCGTTTAACATGGCTTTATACACTAAGGGAAAAGCTTTGAGTAAATTCGTAATCTTTGGTAATTCAGGCTCTGGTAAGTCAACTTTAGCAAAACAATTAGCGTTGAGTAATCATTTAGCCCATTTAGATCTTGATACCGTGGCGTGGAAACCTATTATGCCACCAGAGCGACTGCCTATTTTAGAATCCAGTAAATTGATAAATGAATTTTTAGTTGCGAATAGTGGTTGGGTTATTGAAGGTTGTTATTCGGATTTGCTAGCACTGGTAACTCAACAAGCGGATGAAGTGATTTTTCTCAATTTACCCGTCTCTGCTTGCATCGAAAATGCAAAAAAACGTCCATGGGAGCCGCATAAATATGAGTCCAAAGAAGCGCAAGATAAGAATTTAGAAATGCTAATCAATTGGATTTCGCAATATACTGTTCGTACAGATAGCTTTTCGAAAGCGGCCCATGAAAAGTTATTTACAGACTTCCAAGGGAAAAAAACAATGTATGTGTCGAACGACCAACGCCGCGAAAAGTAACAGCTAACACATTGCCTTTAATAAGATTCAACTATGGTTTTCATTTTGATTATGACAGTACTTTGATAATAACTCGCCTTGCTAAAAGTGCTTCATGAGGATATTTCCTTTGGCACAGAAGAGAGCGTCTCGCTATCTATTAATATTGCATTGCCAGAAGTTAGAACCGTAGATTCTCAACAGGTAATTACTTATGCCACGGTGGCTAAGTTGTGTTTTAGTACATGTTTTAACTATCCATAACTAAACTGTTTAGCGACGGGTCATATGCAAAAAGGATTTCAAATGCAAAGAAATAACTTACTCATTATTGCAGGCTGCTTAAGCTTTTTCGCAGCGCTGTTGCATCTTGCTTGTATCTTTGGCGGGCCTGATTGGTATCGTTTTTTTGGTGCAGGTGAAAGAATGGCCCAAATGGCAGCTGCGGGAGACACGTATCCCACAATTGCTACCTTAGTTATTGCTTCCATTCTTTTCGTTTGGGGGCTTTACGCTTTCTCTGGTGCTGGTTTAGTCTTTAAATTACCGCTTTTAAAAACATCCTTAGTGTTAATCACTGCTGTATATTTGATTCGTGGTATTGCTGGTTTGCTACTGCCTTTTGTGACATCAGATCCAGTGGTTCATCAAAACTCAATCGCTTTTTGGTTAGTTAGTTCAAGCGTTTGCTGTGTCTATGGTGTTTATTATTTGCTGGGTACAAAGCGATTGTGGCGGTAGTGCGTAGTTTTGTGCCGATTCTGCAATTCAGTGAATTAACGAATACTTTTTCGCTTTGTTATTAGCGTGCCGCTTTTTCAAATTTACTTCGCTTATATACATTCATATCAGATGAGTTCATCAACAGCTGTTCAAACAGATATTTAACAATAGTTGCACTTTTCTGCCAGTTTGGCTTAGTCTATCGGTTGATTTTTGTACAGTGCTATTGTGCTGCCAGTTATAGCTGAAAAATCGCGATAATGAGGTCAAGTGGCCGATTGTCAAATAAGTGCTGCGAACATCAGCCCTTAGCTTTGCTGCATTGGGCGCTAGTTTTAGCCTACTGGATTGTGAAGCAAATACGGATGTAAATACGTGAATAAGGAAAGTTGAAATATGACAATAAAAATAATTGGTGCTGGTATGGGCAGAACTGGTACTGCGTCGTTAAAAGTGGCACTTGAAACCTTGGGTCTTGGGCAGTGCTACCATATGACTGAAGTACTAAAGAATCCTAAAACTGCAACAGATTGGAGCAATGCGGCTGAAGGAAATGCCGACTGGGACAAAATTTTCAATGGATATACTGCAACCGTTGATAATCCGGGATGTAATTATTGGAAAGAACTTGCTGACTATTACCCTCAAGGGAAAGTTATCTTGACCGTTCGTGACGCAGACAAATGGTTTGAATCTACCAGTGAGACTATTCATTCGAGTGCCTTTGCCGGTTTCATTAAAAATAGTTCGTTTGGGGAAATGGTACAAAAAACGGTTTGGGATATCATGGAAAACCGTATGGATGATAGAAAATACATGATCGATTTTTTCAATAATCGCACAGCTGAAATTATTGACTATATTGCTCCAGAACGGTTGCTTGTATACAAGGTAAGTGAAGGCTGGGAACCACTTTGTAATTTCCTCGATATTCCAGTGCCAGACACTGAGTTTCCTCGTATAAACAGTCGAGATGAGACTAAACAGGTATTAGAAAATTTGCTTGCCAGCACTGGGGATGAAGAGGCAATGGTTGCGGCCGGCCATGCAGTGCATAAAGATTGATCTTGAAGTGACAAACAATTCCACCTACTTAATCTGCTAAAAACAGTAATAGGCTGTTATGTTACTTTTAGTAAATACAGGTAACCAATGTTTGAATGGTTACCTGATTATCTTAGTTTTGCCCTGCTATCACTCCGCCATCAACATCCCAAATTGCACCAGTAACCCAACTGGTTTCATCACTTTAGTAAAAAGTTAACTGTTTTGGCGATTGTTTAGTGCAAACATACATCAAGTTGCTTTACTGCTTATCCACTGCATTCGTCGCTGAACACTGCGCGATCACGACCTTCACTTTTAGCTATATAAAGGGCTTCATCTGCGCGCTGCAACCAAGTGTCTTCCGTGGAATCAGGTAGCCAAGACGCGACACCAAAGGACACTGTTATTTCTTTGCCATCTGGGGTTTTTAACGCATTCTTAATTGCCTGTCTGAGGTTGTTAATAAAGGTATGATGTTGATCATTTATTTGTGAAATTAGTAACACAAACTCTTCTCCGCCGAACCGATAAAGCCGATCATATTGACGAATGTGGGTTCTGGTAATAGCAACAAAACTTTTTAAAACTTCGTCGCCAACTGCATGACCGTATTTATCGTTCACCGTCTTGAAGTAATCTAAATCTAGGATCACCAATAATGGCTTGGCACCAGTGCGCTCTGAATTTGAAATGGCTGCTTTTATATCTGCGCTCATGGCTCTGCGATTAAATGCACCGGTTAGCGCATCAACCGTATTCAGGGTTTCGAGTAAACGAAATTGTTTTGCACTATGACTGGCATACACAAAGGTACTTAGTGACAGCATCAAAATGGTGACAATATAAGAGTCGAGTGAAACAGTGGCTAAAATGTCAGATAGTGCCACGATAGACGCGCCTGCAACTAAATTAACGCCAAAGGCTTCAACAGGTTTTAGCAGCATAAACGTACTTGCGAACACAGGGTAAACCCATAAAAAGCTATCAATCCCATTTGCTCTCACAATGGCTACAACTCCGGCATTAATAAATACGGCTAACACCGCGCTTACCATGCGGATTTTTTTAGAGTAAAACGCATAGGCAACAAAGGCGATCATACCCAGTACCAGAGCCATATCTATGACTGCAGCGGTAACATTGCCTTCAAAATAACGAATCACCGCAAATGGAAAAACCCCCAATATTGCTACAGTAGCCAGTAACAACAATAATGACAGTTGATATTTTTGCTGTAGCTGATTAATCATAAGCTTACTCGCAGTAAAACCACAGATTATGCCTATCAGTTTGCTGGGTTTACAAGCATGAAAATTTTAATATTTGTTATTTTGGATATAATCAACCTAGTTTGATTTTAAAAGAAATCGTGAGTGGGGTAAGGGTTAAAATTCTTGCTGGGAAAGTATCAGTTATTATATCTCGAGCAATTTAATCGGACTGAAAAGAGCGCCCGACACCCTCGGCATTAAGATATTTACCCTCGCTAATTGATCTATCCAACTAATTTTTCGTCGCATTTTTACAATTAACAAAGCTTCATCCCAAATGTCCCGTTTTCACATAAATTAATGCACCGTCTTGTTTAGTAAATGGAGTATGGCGGCTTAAGTGAGGGCTTCGCATCCAAGAGCCTTTAGGATAGCTGCCATGTTCGTCATGGAAGGTGCCGTCTAAAACGAAAATTTCTTCACCTCCCCAATGTTGATGACTGTTAAATTGGGTATTCGGTGCCCACTTAACTAAAGCAACTTGTTCAGTTCCAAATTGATGTAAAGGCATGACAGTCAGTCCATCGACAAGCCCTTGATGCCATGGTTGGTAAGGAGTATGAATCACCTTTTGTGCGTCATCGGTTTGCTCAAATTGATGCAGTTTGACAAAGATAACTGCGCCTTCTTTTCCAATTTTAGGTGTATGTGAGGTTCCTATCGGGTTACGCACATATGAGCCTTGGGGATAATCTTGATGTTCATCTGCAAAAACGCCGTCGAGCACAAAAAACTCTTCTCCACCAGAGTGAGTGTGTGCTGAAAACTCACTAAATGGAGAATACCTTACAATAGAGGTGGCCCTAGCCACCTCATCGCCAATTCGGTCTAACATCATACGCTCGACACCTCGCATCGGCGATTCAACCCATTGATAATCTTGCGGACGAATCACAATACGTTGTTCAAAATCTGCGTTAATACGAGTCGTCATATTGACTTCCTACTTTGGCTCTCAGTTTATTTTCTGTCGATGTTTAGATTGCTATCTACACCCTCAATAGCAACTATCTAACTCAGGCTAATGGTTGAAACAACTCAGCTAAAGGCGAGATTATACAAGTTCTTGTTGAATGTGTGTGATTTGCTTTAATGGATTTGCGCTGTCGCTGTGGATTTCGGCGTTACTGAAGTCCACAGATAACGTCAATAACGGCTATCTCAGTAACCCCGGTAATCGCCAGTTATTTCGTGGTTTTCATGTTCGATGAAATAATTTCGACAACACTATTAATAGCTCGGATTCTGCCGCTACTACTAGTCACAATTTACTTCTGGCGGAACTGATTGGATTTAATGCTGTTATTGATAAACGCTAGATTGGTCGTTAAAGCTTTAATTTGGAGGGCGCTAGCCACTTGTTTGATTTAAGAGTCATTCTCTCACTTTTAAGTGTCTTACTGCTTTGGAGCTGTACGGTTGCACAAACCACTGCATCGCCAGTTATTGACGTTCATCTTCACGCTGCTCCCAGCAGTACTGCATCGCGATGGTATTCACTTACAACAAACGAGACAGCCGATGCGGCTCAAACGCGCTACCTGCTCGATACCTTGAATGTTCATTCCATCGTTCGAGCCGTTATCGGCGGTTCTCCTGCTGACGTTGAGCGAATTCGTAGTGCTGACCCTACTCGTTTGATAGGCAGTGTGGCATTTCCTTGTTCAGATGGGGTAGATCCAAATCTATCCCCTTGTTTTGAAAATGGTGGCGATTGGCCGGATCTAGATTGGCTGCGTCAAGAGGCTGAGGCGGGCAGAATCGGCGCAATTGGAGAGCTGTATAACGTGTATGCAGGCATTGCCCCGAATGATATTCGGATGTGGCCATATTATGCTCTTGCGGCTAAATATAATCTGATGGTACTGGTGCACGCCGATGCAGGACCACCTCCGGAAGGCCGTGTTGCCGGATGTTGCGCGGACTTTGATGAAAGCTTAGCGTTTCCAGCACTTTACGAGCCAATTCTTGCTCGGCACCCTCAACTTCGTTTAGTTCTGTATCACGTATTTCGCCCTGATTTTGTTCAGCAGGCGTTGGCGTTGTTAGATAAGTACCCAAATGTGATGGTAGAGACATCGCCAATGACCTTGGTTCCCACTCCTCTAATTCATAGCGCCATCAAAACCTTTGTTCAAGCAGGCCATGAAGACAGGATCGTTTTTGGTTCTGATTATTGGGGCGCGATTTCGGGGAGTATTGAGGTGATTGAGTCCGCTCCTTTTTTGTCTGAAAAGCAGAAACGCGCGATTCTTCACGACAACGCTGCTAGATTCTTGTCTATCGACAAAAAGCACTAAGGCTTGGATCAAACCGCTTACGCTGAGATGCTGCTGAACTATCTAACAAAGGTTCAAATCAACGATAAAATCTGTCATTCCTATTACTTTGGTAAAGGCTGCACTCGTTAAGTATGCAACTTAGGATAGAGTTAGGGTGTAAACTTAGTAATCAATAATTAAGCTGAAATACTGACATTCTAGAAAGTGGAAGTTAAGCAATGAAGACTGCAATTGTGATAGGGGCTACAGGATTAGTCGGAAAAAATTTGGTTGACCGATTAGCGGCAGATAAGCGCGTTGAACGGGTTGTTGCTGTTACGCGGCGTCCCATTGAATATCAATCTAACAAAATTGTTAATCAAGTCGTCAACTTTGACGAGCTAGAAAAATACGCTGATGTTTTTACCGGTGATGTTCTGTTTTCATGTCTTGGTACAACCGCGAAGCAAGCCGGTTCTGTCCAGGAACAACGGAAAGTTGATTTTGAATATCAGTATCAAGCCGCAAAAATATCCGCTGAAAATGGTGTCAGTCACTATATTCTTGTTTCATCTAGTGGTGCTAACGGGAAAAGCATCAGTCCTTATCTAAAGATGAAAGGTGAACTAGAAGACGCTGTTTGGTTATTACCTTTCAAACGAGTAAGTATATTGCAACCGTCACTGCTCATTGGCGAGCGAGAAAGTTTTCGTTTAGGTGAAACCTTGGCAAGTTGGATTCTTCCCCCTTTATGCATGCTGCCATTCTTTAAACGGTATCGTCCCATTTCTGGTGATGAGGTGGCTAAAAAAATGCTTTCAATTAGTCTGTCTTCAGGAAATGCTAAACAGATATATCGACTTGATGCGCTTTTTAGTTGATTATTTAGACGCAACTAACGCTCAAACAAGTCACACTCTATAGAAAGAGTAATCCGTCATAAATCTGGAGAGCATAATGAAAGTTATTTTATTACTGATCGTGTTTTTAAGTGGTTGTGTCGCGACTCCCCAAAAAACCGAAGCAAAGGTTGAACCTGCCATGCAATTGGGGAACTTTTCTGTCAGTCTTGCTGTTAAAGATATAGCGGTATCCCGAGCGTTTTACGAAAAACTAGGGTTCACAGTGCGTGGTGGGGATCAAGCGCAAAACTGGCTGGTCCTTCAGAATGAAAGCACAATCATCGGTTTATTTCAGGACATGTTCGAACAGAATATTCTAACTTTTAATCCCGGTTGGGATAATGATGGAAAGCAATTACCAGAATACAAAGATGTTCGTGAGTTACAAAAAATTATCAAAGCAAAGGGCATTAAATTGCTTACAGAAGCTGACGAATCAACATCTGGGCCAGCCTATTTTATGCTAGAAGATCCGGATGGAAATCAAATTCTTATAGATCAGCATGTGCCGGCATTAGACTAAAAATTGGATTTAACACTTACCTACATGTCACTTCATTTAGTATTGAGGTGTGTCAGTTAAAAGTTTTGTTTGATGCGCAGTATGTTCAGGAGCTACAGATCCCTTGTTAAATTTTGCAGAAAAAAATGAGTATTGGTCTGATAAATTTAAAGATTTAGATTTATCAGATGAAGAAATATGCTCGAAAGAGTTTGAAGGCTGTACCTTTGACCGTTGTAACTTCAGCAACACCGCTTTTGTTAGGTGCGTTTTTACAGATTGTGAGTTTACTGATTGTAATTTAAGTAATAGCAAAATTGAATACAGTCAATTTTCAGATGTTTATTTTCGAGATTCAAAATTAATCGGTATTGATTGGACTAAAGCGGCTTGGTCAGAGTTAATATATAACTCGCCAATTAAGTTCTACAAATCGATTCTTAACGATAGTTCGTTTTACGGACTCTGTTTACAAGATTTAGTGCTGCAGGAGTGCAAGGCGCTTAACGTCGACTTTCGAGAAGGTGATCTTAGTCATTCAAACTTTACCTATACCGAACTGCAAGGCAGCTTTTTTGATAATACAAACTTGTCGGGTGTAGATTTTTCAGAAGCCACTGACTACAACGTTGATATTCACCGCAACAAACTGAAAAACGCCAAATTTAGTCGCTTTGAGGCGGTAAGGCTGTTGGAAAGCCTGGATATCCAATTGGTTGATTGAATAAACGTTTTCAAAATAGATTACATTAGATTTTGTTGTACATTTGCACTTTAGTTAGGCGTAAATTAGGAGCGCTATGAAGATTACGAATTTTTTCATTTTGGTTTTATGTTTGGTTGGTAGCCATAATCTACTTGCCGAGACTAAACTTGAAATAATGGCTAAAAGTAAGTTTACGATTGGTGACACTATCGAGTTTCATTCCCTTGTTTTAGATGAAAATCGAATCCTTAACATTTATCTTCCTAGCAGCTATGACGCGGCTATTGATAAACATTATCCGGTGATTTATCTGCTTGATGGATCTGCCTCTGAAGATTTTATTCATTTAGCCGGTTTAGTCCAATTTGGCTCATTTTCTTGGATAAATCAGCTCCCCGAGAGCATTGTTGTAGGTATTGAAAATGTTGATAGAAAGCGCGATTTTACCTACCCCTCTAATAACCTTTTAGATCAAAAAGATTTTCCAACAAGTGGAGGCTCTGAACAATTTATTCAGTTTATCGGTACAGAAATCCAACCATTGATTGCGAAAAATTATCGAGCAAATGCCAGTAAAACCATTATTGGTCAATCATTAGGAGGATTGCTGGCCACTGAAATTTTGTTCAAAAAGCCTAATCTATTTGATAACTATATTATTATCAGCCCGAGTTTATGGTGGGATGATGAGTCACTATTAAAATTCACAGCATTAACCTCAAGTTCGCCTAAATCCATTTATATAGGTGTAGGGAAAGAGGGTGAAATAATGGAGCGAGTAGCAAAAGCGCTATTTGAAAAAGTTAAAGCAAATAAACCTTCGCACGATGCCGTTTTTTTTAATTATTTTGAGCAACTAAGTCATGGCGACACTTTGCATTTAGCAGTTTATGACGCATTTGATAAGATATTTAGAAGCAAAAAAGAGTAAGCATAGTTGTTTAATCAGCCGGTCAGAAATCCAAGTTTTGGCTTAAATTACGTTGAGAATTCCCGATGAAAAAGAAAATTATTGCAGCTTTACAGATTGGCTCTTCCTCGCAAGGAACGGCGCAAACGTTACAGCTGATCTTAGGTTATAAAGAGCGTATTTTAGAATCCAAATGTGATTTGTTAGTGATGCCTGAAGCACTTTTGGGGGGCTACCCCAAGGGAGCTGACTTTGGCACTAAAGTAGGATATAGAACTGAGCAAGGGCGTGAAGACTTTTTACATTACTGGCAGCAAGCAATTGATATTGATGGTCCGGAAGTGCAAGAGTTGGTTGAACTGGCAAAAAGTTGTAATACGTCAATCGTGATAGGGATTATCGAGCGCGGTGGTTCAACTCTTTATTGCACGGCGTTATTCATTACCGAAAAAGGTGAAATTAGTAAGCATCGTAAATTGATGCCCACCGCTAGTGAACGGTTAATCTGGGGGCAAGGTGATGGTTCGACATTACCCGTGTTAGAGGTATCTGCAGGGCGTATTGGTGCGGCCATATGCTGGGAGAATTACATGCCGTTGTTACGCTCAGCAATGTATGCCAAAGGTATTGAAATTTGGTGTGCACCAACGGTTGACGATCGCGATATATGGCAGGCAAGTATGCAACACATCGCTTATGAAGGACGCTGCTTTTTAGTCAGTGCTTGTCAATATCAATCCTCACCGACTGCAGAAAACAGCCTAGATCCATCTTGGCCAAAGGATAAACCTCTAATTAGAGGCGGTAGCGTGATTATTTCACCTATGGGTGAGATACTAGCGGGCCCTTTATACAATGAAGAGGGATTAATATGTGCTGAGATTGATTTAGACCAGATTGTTAAAGCTCGATATGATTTAGATCCCGCTGGGCACTATTCCCGTCCCGATATCTTTCAACTAACCATTAACGAGCAAGCTCGCCCAGCGGTAACAATTGTGAAGACTGAAAATAACAATTAGTGATGTTTTGCTTGGCTAAAAATGGCAAAATAATAGACCTTCATCTTTGCTTCAATTGGCAAATTATTTTCATCAATAAGTCGAGTTTTATCAATTGCAATATTCACAACGTGCGCAAGCCATTTCCCCTTTCTTCGCTATGGCTTTTGGCGCTAAAGCTGCCGAGTTAGAAGCCCAAGGCCATCATATCGTTAAGTTAAACATTGGGGAGCCAGATTTTGGTGCGCCACCTGATGTATTACGCTCCATGCAAACGTTAGCAACCACTGCTCCACTGCCTTACACCTCGGCTCTAGGACTACCGGAGTTGCGAGAGGCCATAGCGGGTTTTTATAAGACCGCCCACAATGTTGATTTAAATCCTAATCGTGTTGTGGTTACTGCAGGAGCTTCTGCGGCCTTGTTACTGTTATCTGCGGCATTTGTTGATCCAGGTGATAACGTCATTATGGGTGACCCCTGCTACCCCTGTAATCGTCAGTTTATTAAAAGCTTTGGTGGTAACGTGCAACTGGTTCCAACCCAAGCGCAGTCGCGTTTTCAGTTGAACATGGCGCTGCTTGAAAAACACTGGCAGCAAGGAACGCGCGGTTTAATGCTTGCGACTCCGTCTAACCCTACAGGTACCGCTGTTGCACCCGATGAACTGGCGGCTATGTGTGAATTTGCAAAAAGTCGCGGCGCGTGGCGCATTATTGATGAAATCTATCTTAATTTGCATCATGGAAATGCGGGTACACAACCGGTCACGGCTTTGTCATTTGATGATGAGGCGTTAGTCATCAACAGTTTTTCGAAGTATTTCGGTATGACAGGTTGGCGATTAGGCTGGTGCGTGGTGCCTGAACGTGCGATACCAGTGATGGAGCGTATGGCGCAAAACTATTATATCTGTCCATCGACGTTAGCCCAAAAAGCAGCACTAGCCTGTTTTACTCCAGCGTCTATTGCGGTCTGTGAGTCACGTCGAGAAACGCTTAAATCCCGCAAAGAATTGGTGCTGGCGGGGTTGAAAAAATGTAATTTGCAGGTGCCCGTTCAGCCTGACGGTGCTTTTTATGTTTATATTGATGTCAGCCGCACCGGGTTCACAGCGATGGATTTTTGTGAACGTGTATTGCAAGAGGCGCACGTGGCGTTAACGCCAGGCAATGATTTTGGTGAGTATCAAGGGGATCATTTTGTGCGCCTATCATTTGCTTCTGCTGAATCAGAGTTAGAGGAAGGCTTGCAAAGGCTCGCAGGCTTTATGAAAAAACTGATGGTTTGAAACTAAGGGTCTCAACGGGCAATTATGAATTGCAGTTCAAGTGAAAAGTTTTTAATTGTTGAGTTTCTCGTTCTGTTGATTTTTTCGTTTAACAGGCTCTGAAGCCGCTGTTTTAGTTCGTAACATGGGTAAATAAAGGTCTTTTATGAGTTTAAAAAATCGTGAGTACGGGGTAGGAAACAACTCTTACCTTATGGCGGGTGAATTACCTGGCATAACTAAACTGGTCGATGCGTTCTACGAGAATATGACTGTGCTCGGTGAAGCCCAAAAGATTAGAAATATGCACTCAAATGATTTAACGGAGTCTCGTAAAAAGTTGACTTATTTTTTATCCGGTTGGCTTGGTGGTCCTAAATTGTATGCCGAGCATTATGGGGCTATTAACATTCCTTTTGCACACAGACACTTGTCTGTTGGCGTTGAGGAAAGAGATGCTTGGCTTTTATGTATGCAAAAAGCCGTAGATGAACAACCTTATGAAGCCTCGTTTAAAGTGTATTTGATGGAGCAACTAAGGATTCCAGCTGAACGAATTAGAGTGGTTTCTAAAGGTTAACCATCCTTCGAAAAAAGCTATGGGGTAAATCTATCACTTTGAATTCTTAGCTATGATATCTATGCTCGCGATAGCTATATCAGCAGCTAAGCATGCGATGTGTAAAGCAAAGTTAAAGCGCTATTCGGGGGAGTTACCCTATTTCCGCAGGCTTTCCTGTGATGCTTCAATGGTTAGAATTTTGCTATAAATCTCCTCAGCTTCGTAGGTCAGTTGAGAGTAGCTTCGTATATCACCTTTACGCTGGGCATGCATGGCCTGCTCTAGTTTTAATGCGTGCTCCTTTTTGAGTTTCTTGGTTGGGTCGCTCTTGAATATTGAAAACATAAACTAGTTCCTTTTTGTCTTGGCTTTTTTACGTGAGAATATGCAAATAGTTCATAAATTAGAGTGTGAAAAATGGCTAAGTTCCGATAAATTGATGAAAAACAATATAACCTGAATTTACATTCAATGGATGATTATGCCGCTACAATAGTTAAACGGGCTGTAATTGCACAGGGTAATAGTTTGAATTTAATAAAATTGTTGGTCGTTTTCAGCGTCACATTGCTAGCAGCATGCACAACGGGGCAGCTTTCTTATGTGACGCTAAAGGCAATCAAAAACTCGCTTGTGAGGTTGAATTTGTCGGTTTACCAAGTGTTGATAAGTATGCGGTGGAGTACGCACTTAGTCTGTGTGCAAAGAATATTGTTAAAAACGGGCATAGCATAAGCGAAACACATCTTCTTGAGATAGATACTAGCATTCCAGATCCACCATGTGGAGAAATCTGGACTCATGCATTCGCCAAGCAAGAATATAAAAAAGCAGCGCTTTCTAAAAAACAGTACGGTTATTTAGTCGCGCATATTGATTTAGGATTAGCTGTTATCAATCAATGTCGTTAAGCCATTATTTTAAGGGTTCAAACTCGAGTCTCTCAGGATATTTGTAATTACAGTGCCACTAAATTTAGTGGCTTACTTTGCTGCTGTATTTTCGATGAGTTGCAGCGTTATAAAGGATTTAGCATGAATGTAGATAAAGCGAAAAAGCGCATTGCGAAACAGGTAAAAAAGGGGTTTAAAGGTTATCCAACAATTACCTTGGAATATTTTGGTCAAAGTACCGATAAAGCTACCGAAGTTGCCGTTCAATTTTTATTAGAAGAGGGTGCAGAGGTGCAAGAAGAGCGCTTTTCAAGCAAAACCGATGCGAGGGTTGATGAGGTTATTCAATCTGCATTAGTCAAAATCATCGAACGCGCTAATGCCAACTCTGTTATGGAAATTGAAACGGTTTCCATTCTTTGAATTTAATATTAAATGTAAGAGTGCTGTGTCAGTAACTAAATAGTTAAAAGTGGCTATAAACAGACAAGGTGATTGTACAGAGCTTTTGCGCTATTCCTCTACCCCCGCTTTAGTACTTCGTTGGGTTTGTGGCTAGCTAATATTTAAAACGCAGAAACGTAGAATATTCTATAGAATTTGGTATCTTATGGTCAGTTATATACATCGCTATTTTTGCCATTCGACCTGCATATCATTATCGTTAAAACATAATTTGTGCTTTGTATAATGACATATCTGACAATAGTAAAACAGTTAACCAAAAGACTTTAACAATTAATCCAATGGGGCTCTGCCGCCCCCCGAAATACTCAATACAAGGAGAGTGACATGAATGATAATAAAGAAGAATATTGGGGAATGCCGTTAAACACTTACTGTATGTTAATTCATTTAAGTCAGTTAACTAGTATTATCATACCAGGCTTGGGTTTTATCTTACCCATCGTCATGTGGGCTACCAATAAAGATAAAAATGAACTTATTGACGTACATGGAAAGATAACCGTTAATTGGCTGATTAGTGTTTTTATTTATTCGATAGTGTGCGCTATTTTAGTGTTTGTATTTATCGGTGTTTTAGGGCTTATTGTGTTGGCCGTACTTAATTTAGTGTTTGCCATTATTGCTGCAATCAAAGCCAATAATGGAGAGGTTTGGGTGTACCCTCTTAGTATCAAATTTATTAAATAAGCGGATCGCGCAGGCCACAGAAAAGACTTAGAGAGCTTCTCTATTCTGTCTGTGGCTATATCGTCATTACAGCTGATGTCTTTGAGTTTTTAGCGCTAATAACCTAACTAAAATATTATCCCTACTCAAAAGTTAAAGCTGAGAATTTATCGCAATCCGCAAGGAGGTTGTATTCCATGGTAAATATTAATCCGATAGCCAATCGTGCTTTTACCCATAGACATGGAGTTACTCTTAGGGGCGTCATTGTCGGTTTTATCACGCTGCAGCTGAGTGTATTAGCTGGATGTACTACAACGACGAATCAGAATATATCAACGCCTGACTATGACGTGGCCTTCAGTTGTGTCAACGGTGAGAACTTACGGGTGCGTTTTTACACTGAGCAAGAAGTGGCAGTGTTGTTGCGAAATTCAGATGAAATTAAGTTGTTTCAGCAAAAAAGTGGTTCGGGATTCATTTACAGCAATGGCCCTAATACTATTCGTGGAAAAGGCGATAATCTGACTGTTGAAATTGGCAGGATGATGCCCATTGAGTGCGTCAAACAGTAGACTGTTTTTTAGGCATTAGCACAGCAATCATTAATCTAAATTGAATGATTTTTCTTTATACAGCAAATAGTTAATCTTGCTCTACTTGAATTAAAACCGCACGAAACCCATATTAACTTAAACCCTGCACTTTCAATGTTTGAAGGTAATAATGTAGGTTTTCATTGAGGTTTAAGATGACAGATTCAGTTATTCAAATTGTGTGTTCACATTGTAATGCGAAAAACCGCCTTCCCAAAGCCAAGCTTGATGATAAACCTCTATGTGGGAAGTGCAAAAAACCGGTGCTTTCTAACCATCCTGTTATCGCTACCGACCAGAATTTTAACCGTTTTATTACCGATAACGGTTTACCCGTAGTGGTTGATTTCTGGGCATCATGGTGTGGCCCATGCAAACAATTTGCACCCACTTTTGAACAAGTGGCGAGTGAAATGTCTACTCAAGCCTGTTTTCTAAAATTAGATACAGAGCATAATCAGCACACGGCTGGTGGCTATCAAATTCGTTCTATTCCAACGTTAATGATATTCCATCATGGCAAGGAGGTTGCGCGTTTGTCAGGGGCGTTACCAAAACCTCAATTTAAACAGTGGTTAGCGCAAAACTTACCCGCAGTGTAACAATGGAAACGTTAATTTCCATTGTTCATTTTCCATAGGCGATTGCCAGAGGCTACGCCAAACCAATTCTCAGCTGCAATGTTTACCTTAATAACCTAACTTTGCAGCTTTGTTATGGCTGATGGTCTATTCCAATCGATGGTTATGGGCTTGAATAGGATTAGGAAGTGTTTTTTCGCCTAGAATATCCAACAGGTTTATTTCAATTGTTCTCGACATCGCATGTAATGGCAGGTCATTGGCTGATACCCCAAACGGCTCCTCTAATTCTTCGCTTAATGCATCTAATCCAAAAAATGTGTACGCAATTATTGCGCTAAATAGAGGCGTTACTAAGCCTTGTGAGGCAACGATGGCGAAGGGTAAAATAAAACAGTACAAATAAGCAGTACGCTGAACAAGTAGCATGTAAGCAAAGGGTAATGGAGTATTTTGAATGCGTTCGCAAGAGGCTTGCACATCTGCCATTGCCGTCATATGCTCGTCCATTTTCAGCATTAAAAAGTCTGATATTAAATTTTGGCGTCGACACTCCCCTAGTTTTGCACCAATTAAACGTAAAATTCCATCGGTTAAGCTCTGAGCATCCCGCAGAAACTGGATGTCATTTTGTGCTATGTAAGAAGTAATGTCTGGCCATGGATCTGTGCTACGTAATTGGTGACGCAGCGCGTGGCTAAACGCAATAATTAAGTTTATAACGTACCTTTGCACTTCAGCACCTTCTTTTTGCGTACCGTCAACATAAGAAACTATCTTTCGCGAAAGGCTTCGAGATGCCACTATAAGTTTGCCCCATTGTTTACGCCCTTCCCACCAGCGGTCATAACTTGCGTTATTTCTAAAACCAAGAAACAACGATAACGCGACACCAAATAGCGCCACTGGAGCGAGGGTGAAGCTGGGAAAAGTTGCAGGGTAAAAATGTTGCACAAGCGCGACTCCAGCGCCTAACAGCGTGATAAAAATTATTCTAAGGTAGACAAGAGGTAAAACAGAGCCCCTTATAATAAAAAACAAGCGCAGTGAATGGGGATTATCGCGTATAATCATAGAAGCCTCTAACTGAATAATTGTGCGACATTATAAAGACATAACGAATAAATTTCAGCGAACCTTAATATTAAGAGCCAACATGAAAACCGCGTCACCGGCTAATGGAAAACCGCCTTCATTTGATCCAGCAGATAGTCAACGTATTGAAATCAGTTCGCCCAAAGAGTGGGCCGCAGGCATCCCTGCCGTCATTTCTGCATACAAGAACGTCACTTCCAAAGCTGGGCCCTTTAAAGGTACGCGGCTGCTGTCTGATTTGAATCAAATCGAAGGGTTCGATTGTCCTGGTTGCGCTTGGCCTGATCCATTAAATAAACGGGCTACATTTGAGTTTTGTGAAAACGGTGCAAAAGCGGTAGCAGATGAGGCGACCACTAAACGAGCCGATGGGGCGTTTTTTGCCAAGCATAGTATTCGTCAGTTATGTGAAAAATCCGACCGATGGTTAAACGATCAAGGGCGCTTAGTTGAGCCAATGTGGTTGCCCGAGGGCGCAGAACACTATCAACCAATTGCTTGGGACAGTGCGTTTGAATTAATTGCTAAGCAATTAAATTTATTGGATAACCCTAATCAAGCTGCCTTTTATACCTCTGGACGCACCGGCAACGAAGCTGCGTTTTTATATCAACTATTTGTGCGTAAATTTGGTACTAATAATTTGCCCGATTGTTCGAACATGTGTCATGAATCAAGTGGCGTGGGCTTAGGTGAAACCATTGGAGTGGGCAAGGGGACAGTAAGCCTTGAAGACTTAGAGCAGGCCGAGGCAATTTTTGTGTTTGGCCAAAATCCAGGTACAAACCACCCGCGAATGCTGGGAACACTGCAAGATGCAAAACGTAATGGCGCTAAAATCGTAGCCATTAACCCACTGGATGAAACAGGTCTAAAACGCTTTAAAAACCCACAAGAAGTCTCGGGTGTTATTGGCAACGGCACCGCCCTGCGAGATTTGTATTTGCCGGTGAAAATAAATGGCGATGTAGCCTTATTAAAAGGTTTGTGTAAGGCATTAATTGAGCGTGATAACAAACATCAGCCGGTATTGGATCACGATTTTATTGAGCAGTATTGCCACGGTTTTGATGAGTTCAAAGCCGATATCGAGCAAACGAGCTGGCAAGACATCCAGCAAGGTAGTGGTTTAAGCCAAGCCCTTATTGAACAGGTCGCAGATATTGCCTGTGGATCGAAAAAAACCATTTGTTGTTGGGCAATGGGTATGACACAGCATAAAAATGCGGTGGCCAATATTCAGCTAATGACCAACTTTTTAATGTTACAAGGCAACTTAGGTAAGCCCGGAGCCGGTGTGTGTCCAGTGCGAGGTCATAGCAACGTGCAGGGTGACCGTACCATGGGTATTTGGGAAAAACCGAATCCTGAATTTCTAGATGCACTTGAACAAGAGTTTGGCTTTAACCCTCCCCGAGACAACGGTGTTGATGCAGTTGAGACTGTGCATGGTATGCAGCAAGGCCAAATTAAAGTTCTGTTTGCCCTCGGTGGAAATTTTTTTAGGGCCATGCCTGATCATCAAGCCAATGAACAAGGGCTAAGTCAATGCGAATTAACGGTGCAGGTGTCAACTAAGCTCAACCGCTCGCATCTTTATACTGGCAAGCAAGCACTGATTTTACCTGCGTTAGGGCGCACAGAAATCGATACTCAAGTGGGCGGTATTCAAACCATCACCGTTGAGAATTCGATGGGCGTTATTCAAACCTCTCACGGTAAAATACCGCCTGCGTCAGATTTGCTGAAAAGCGAAGTGGATATTATCGCCCAACTCGCGCACTACACCCTTAAAAACGATAGCGTTAACTGGATAGCCTTGCGTGATGATTACCGTCTTATTCGTGATCATATTGCTAATGTGATCCCCGGTTTTGAAAACTTTAACCAACGAATTGATGCGTTAGGTGAATTTGTACTTCCCAATGGTGTGCGAGATGCTCGTGTCTTCCTCACTGCTACTGGGAAGGCAAACTTTATGGTGCACAGTATTGATAATGTTGAGGTGTCAGAAGGGTGTTTATTGATGATGACCATTCGCAGTCACGACCAATTTAACACCACTGTATACACTAATAATGATCGCTATCGTGGCGTACGTGGTACGCGTAAGGTGTTGTTCATTAATAAACAGGACATTGCTGAGTTAGGGTTGCACAGCGGTCAAAAAGTAACGATTCGTAGCCATTGGCCAAATGATAAGGCGAGCGTTAGAGAAGTGACTGATTTTGCGCTAGTAGAATATGCAATTCCTAGGGGATGTGCAGCGGCTTATTACCCTGAAACCAACGATTTGATACCCATTGACAGTGTTGCAGATAAAAGTAACACACCAGCCTATAAGTCGATTGTGATCAGCTTGCACGCGTCTGGTTAATCATCAAAGTAAAATACGGCAAGCGCTCTAATTGCGCTTGCCGTGTTACAAATAGTTAGTGTCTAAAGCTAGGCATTAATGCTGGAATGCCCGGTAACATGCCAACCATAGCCATTACGCTGGTTAATATAACAAACATGACAAGCGGAATAATCCAACGGCTCATGTGAGTTAACTCAGAGCTTCTCTCTTTACAGCCGATTAATCCTAAATTATCAAGCAACATAGTCAGAGACCAACCAAACGCTGGGTTCACCAATGTTGAAGCGAATACCACTATCGCCGCAGATTGTGTGGTTTTGCCTTCACGTGTCATTTCCATGCCAGCTTCTAGAAGCGGAATAAAAACCCCTACTATTAATGCTACACACAGTACTGGTTGCCAGATGGCGAGATCCATTGGATATCCCCAAACTCCGGCAATTACGCAGAATAACGCGGTTAAAATCGCACCAGCAGGTATTGGACGTTTAGCAATGGCGGCTGGGACGATATAAGTACCCCAAGACGAAGCGAAGTTAGCGCCACCTAAAATAGAACCAAAGGTTTGTCGAGCTGAGGCGCTGAGCATAGTGTCATCAATATTCATTTGCACTTTTTCAGTACGCTCTGGGTAGCTTATTTTTTGAAACACTTGATGCCCCAAAAAGTCGGGAGACCACATTGCTACAGCAAGAATTGCAAAAGGTAACACGACAATAAAACTTTCGGCGGTCGGTAAGCCCAACATCCACCCCGTGTTTTCTCCCCACCAATACATTGGGTTCATATTCGGTAGCCCAGGTGCCGTGTGAAACTCAAATGGTGCACCTAAAGCAAAGGCTGTAAAGCCGCCTAAAACACAACTTAAGGGCACGGCTAACCAACGCTTTTTATAGTGCTCTAAGAACGCGTAAAGTAAAATTGTGGCCAGAATAACAATAAAAGCAATGTGCGTTTTATCAATACCTTCAGCCCAAACAAACAGCTTTTTAACCTGCGAAATCGTGCCGATAAAGCCTAAATAAAGTAGTAGGCCGCCACATACTCCTTTACTCGTGAGTCGGGCGAGCAGACTTCCGCCTTTGCTGAATGCCAATATCAATCCAAAGGCACCAATAAGTAGTCCAAATGCCATTGGGTGTCCGCCAGTGGCGACAACAATGGGGATTAACGGAATTAACGGGCCATGGGTTCCGGCTAAATTAGCGGTAGGCAAAATAAAACCCGAAAATAAAATAATGAAAAAGGACACTATGAGTAACTCGTAGCGCACATTTTCTAAAACAAACTCATCGCCAAGCCCTAGCGCGCCGGCAAAGGTAGCTGCAATGGCCGCAACCATTACTACTTTTCCAATTGTGGCTGCCATCGCGGGAATGGTGTCTTCGAATTCAAAACGGTAATCCCTAAACGGTAGATTAGGTCGCCAGCGTTTTGGCTGCATAATTTGCAGTTCGTGCTCTAGGTATTCGTCTCTCGTTGCGAATTCAGAGCTCGGTTTGTGAAGTTTTTCATAGCTATCGGAAACGGCTTGATTCTCCGTCACCTTTTCAGCTCCAGATGTAATCTCATCTTGCGGCGTGGTATTCATGATTTCCCCGGCAACATAGTTGCTCTTAAAAAATAAAAAATAGCTTTATTTAAAGCAAATGAATGTTGAGGGCGTAGAATAGATCAGCTTTTAAAAAATTACGATAAGCCTAAGGTCTTACATATTTTCGTTGAAATTTGTGAATGTAAATTGTAGTAAATTAGAAAATATCAGTTAATTTAAACATACAAATCAAATGATTAGCCTATTTTTCGGTCTAGATGCCCGCTAAATTGAATAACCACATGGGTATCAACTAACTTCCTGCTTTTTAAAACTGATTAGAGTTTACTCTTTAATGCTTGCTTAGAATTTGTGACTTACAATGCTGAGCACCGCCAATTATTCAAAAAAAATATAGATAACAGTCAGTTTATTTATTTTATGTCTAAAATTTTTTGTAAAAATACCCTTGATTCGTAGGCATAAATACAAGAGTCATTTTTTGCTAATAAATGGTGGTTGTAGCTGAGAGGAATAAAAATTATGTGATTTTTCACTTTTTTTTAATGGTTTTTAGCCAATTTTTTTTGCTCCAGCATTGGGTTTTAGAGTATAATTTAGCCAGACTACAGGTTTGTTGTCTGAGTCTACTTAGTTCAAAACTAAATAGACTAAAAAACACTTAAACAGCTCAAATGAGCAGAAAAAGTTGGTTTCACGTTCAACGTACGATATTGATATCAGCGTAAAAGCGCTTTTAGGAATTGGACAGAAAACTAAAGTAGTGGTAAATCGAGCATAAAATTGTATGGTGAATATTCCACAGAGTATTGCTGTACAAGCATGGTTCAGCTCGAGTGCTCTTCAAACTGGGTCATAGTCATATCCCTCCAGCATTAAAAGAGACTAAATTAATTCAATGTGACCTTTAATGTGTCCTTACTGAGTTGATCGGGCATCTATTTTCTCGAACTTATTGCCACCAAAGTCCTGCCCTCAACAGGCTCGCTGATTTTGTATCAAATTAATTACGTGAATGCGTGATATGACTGTAATTTAACGACTTTTTCTAGAGTCTCGTTAGAGCACAACTTAAATCAGGTCCCAAATGCTATCTGCACTTAGAAAATCGATACAAAGTAAACCGTCTTACCATGAGATTCAGGCTAACGTTCTGGCCGGCTTAACCGTTGGTGTTATTGCTCTTCCCCTTTCTATGGCGTTGGCCATCGCCAGTGGCGTACCACCACAGCACGGTCTGTATACCGCAATAGTGGCAGGTGTCATTATTGCCTTAACGGGTGGCTCTAAAGTTAATATTTCTGGTCCAACAGCGGCCTTTGTGGTTATTTTGCTGCCGATAGTGCAACAATATGGCCTAGGCGGGTTGTTGGTTAGCGGTTTCATGGCCGGTTTTATTCTTGTTTTAATGGGGGTAGGGAAGTTTGGAAAACTCATTGAAATCGTGCCCTATCCAGTGATCGTTGGCTTCACTTCAGGCATTAGCGTGGTGATTGCCACCTTTCAAATTGGTGACTTTTTGGGGCTCAGGATTGAATCTCTCGACGGTCACTATCTAGATAAGTTAACCACTATCTTTATGGCATTGCCTACTCTTGCATGGCAAGAAACCCTAATTGGCATTTTAACTTTAACGGTGTTGTTAGTATGGCCAAAGTTTCGTTCTAAAATTCCAGGGCACTTGGTTGCCTTACTGATAGCCAGTTTTACCGCTTGGTTACTCAGTTTGTATGTAGCTGACTTTTCTGTTGCCACTATTGGTAGTCGCTTCTCGTTTGATATCAATGGCATTGTAGGAAACGGTATTCCTCCTATTCTACCGTCCTTCGATTGGCCTTGGAATTTACCTGGAGCGGATGGTGCGCCTATCGGGATCAGTTTTGAATTGGTTAGATTGTTGCTCCCATCAGCGATAACTATCGCTATATTGGGTGCACTTGAATCCTTATTATGTGCCGTTGTTGCCGACGGGATGTCGGGCAAAAAACACAATTCAAATGATGAACTTATCGGTCAAGGGGTTGGTAATATTATCGCTCCATTATTTGGTGGGTTACCTGCTACAGCAGCTATTGCTCGTACCGCAGCGAACGTTAAAACTGGAGGAAGCTTGCCGCTATCTTCCGTTGTCCATGGCTTGTTCATCTTACTTAGTATCCTACTTTTAACTCCTTTGTTGTCGTATATTCCTATGGCGTCCATGGCCGCATTGTTATTGATGGTTGCGTGGAATATGAGTGAGGCTAAATATTTTATTCGGACCTTAAAAATTGCTCCTAGAGATGATGTAGTTGTTTTGGTTTTGTGTTTTCTGCTTACTGTATTGTTTGATATGACGATTGCTGTGGGCGTAGGTATTGGATTAGCGGCAATGCTGTTCATAAGAAGAAGCATCAGTCTTACCCAAACTTCTCAGATTGAGGCCGACCACGGGGACTATGACATGCCCGACAATACGGTCGTATATGACATTAACGGTGCATTGTTTTTTGGTTCGGCACATAAAGCACTGAAAACCATTGCTTCCGTTCGGCCTGATGTGCGGGTTGTGATCCTCGATATGTCTGAAGTAACGCTGCTGGATATGAGTGCGATTGTGGCCATGGAGTCCATCGCCAATGATTTACAGCAAAAAAATATTGGGTTAATCATTAATAGTTTGCAGCCACGCATGATTTTAAAACTTAGACGTGCAGGGATTAGGAAAAAAATCGGCAAGGTGGCATTTTCAAGAACCCTTAACGACAGTTTTGAATTAGCCCGCAAAATGCCTGCCTAACCTCAGGTTATTATTCCCTTCAAATGGGCTCAAAATGGACAAAAGATGTTAGTACATTTTGAGCCTTAATATTCTAAAAATACTATAGGTAAGGCGTAGTTAAACAAAAGCATGGAGCGAATTAAAAAGGTCATACTTTAGTATGATTATTTGGAATATTTTTATCCCATATTTTTTCTTGTGCTATTCTGAATGTATAGGTTTGTTGAGTTAAAGGATATTAACGAGATTTTATACATGCTTGTATTGTTAAAACCATATTCACCTAACATTTGTCTGATTGCCTTTTGTCAGAAAAATCCACTCATAAATATAATCATCGGTTTGAAGAGTTTTTCTGTCGAGAGAGCGTTTTGATGTTCAGATTTAAATTTTATAAATATTTAGTACTACGTTCTCTATGTTTAGTTACGTTGTGTTTGTCTACCACTAGTGTAATCGCACAATCTAATCAAGGAACGGGTTCTGCTCTGCGGATCAGTGGTTTTGGAACTTTGGGAGTTACCAACGTCGATGCACCTGACGACTGGGGTTTTAGGCGAGATATTTCTCAACCAGCCAACGATGGTGACCTGCGTGGAGATATTGATTCTCGATTGGGCCTGCAGTTTAACTATGCGCCAAATGCGCAGTTTGAGTTGGTCGGTCAATTTGTTTTGAAGCGACGCTCTAGTTATGCTCCAGCAAGTGATGCCATTGAATGGGCGTTTGCGGCGTACCGACCTTTAGCTGATTTAACCATGCGAGTCGGACGGGTCAATATAGACGCATTTTTATCGGCAGATTATCGCAACGTTGGTTTTGCTTATCCGTTTGCACGGCCGCCAGTGGAATTTTATGGTTCTTTACCACACTCACTTGACGGTATTGATATCAACAAAGATATGCAATTCGGCGATAGTTTTTGGCGTTTTAAGGCCTATGCTGGGCGTTCACATAGTGGAGACTTGGCCTTTGACGGCCGGACTTCAGTGAAGCCGGTTTACGGACTCACGGTGTCTCGCGAATCCAATGGGTTAACTTTACGCCTTGGGCTTGCCCATGCGGGTTTAGACGATAACCCCGCGCCCTTGGTGCCTTTACTCGACGGGCTCAACTCAATGACAGTCCTGCCAATTCCTCAAATTGTAAGCCAAGTGGAAAGTTTTCAATCTAGGTTAGACAGCAGCGATTCCCATGGGATTTATCATTCTTTTGCGATGAATTATGACTCATTGGATTGGTTGTGGACCTTTGAATTGACGAAGGTTACAGGCCATCCATCTACGCGTCTTACTGCTGGATATGTAGGTTTTGGAAGACGAATTGGTGCAGTGACCCTTTTTGCAGGCTATAGCCGTATTTCTACGCCAAAATTACCCGTTTCTACTCCTGATTGGGCAACACCTCTGACGCCTATTATCGGTGAGACAGGTGCATTTCAAGCTCAAGCTTTAGCCTCTGCATCAGCAATTGCGGTAAATAGTTCTGGCGCTAATCAGCACACATTTTCGTTGGGCGGTCGCTGGGATTTCCGTCATGACATGGCGTTAAAAATACAATGGGATCAGGTTAGTATCGATGAATACGGGGCCAGATTGTGGACAAATGGTACATTCGAATCAGCTAACGCAGACGTCTACAGTGTGCTATTGGATTTTGTATTTTGAACGGGTTAATTAAAACAACATTACGCTATTCGTTGTTCATGCTGCTCATTTTGTTTGGCAAACTGGCGCATGCAGACTTCTATATTGTAGTGAACGCTAATAATCCTCAACAAAACATGACAAAAAAAGAGCTGGTAACCTTTTCATGGGACGCAGTCGAGGCTTTTCAAACGGCGATTTTGCATTGGTTTTTGATTTACCTCGAGACGATCCTAATAGTGCGGCTTTTTATAAAGCACTAACAGGGTGGAGTATGGCACAAGTTAACAGTTACTGGTCTCGTTTGATGTTTTCAGGTCAGAGTATGCCGCCACAACCTTTGCCTAACGAAAAAGCGATGATTGATATACTCAAGCGTAATCCAAGTGGAATCGGTTGGTTAAGCGAAGCGCCAGAAGATGATTCATTGCGAGCAATATTGGTCCTTAAGAAGCTTCCTTGAATGATACTAAACGCGGATTTGGCGTTTTCGCAGGTCTACAAACTCGCCTTCTGCTAATCATCATTTTGGGCGCTGTAATTTTTTCGATTACAGCAGGTTTATTTGCTTATCATTTAGGTGAAAAGCGCGGAATTTCGACCAGTCAAGCAACCCTTACGGATCTTGCTCAAGCTGTTGAAAAAACCGTTGCTATTGGCGCGTTTGCATCAGATTCGGTGTTATTGGCTGAAGTGGTTAATGGGTTAGCCCGTAATTCTTTGGTTGCTTTGGTGCAGGTTGAGTCTGCCGATGGCGATATATTGGCGCAAAATCCGCAGGCCGAACCCCGCGCTTTAAATAATCTGGATACCACTCGAAATACCTATGTAAAACAAGTCTTGTACTCTCCTTTTGATGAACAGGAAATCGTTGGATTTTTGCTTATTTACGCCCACCAAGACCAAATCGCTAAGGTTGCGAAACAAGAAGCATTAACCTTGGCTTGGATGATGGTTGGGCAAACAGCATTAGTGGCTATTCTTATCTACGCGGTTGTAGCCGCTTTGGTTTCACGCCCTATTACACGCTTGGCTGAGCAATTACGAATAATGTCGCCTGGCACTAGTGAGCGTTTAGAGACTCCTTCGCTGCATCGTGGAGACGAGATAGGTATATTGATTAATAGTGCTAATGAGTTGCTAGATTCGAATACAATTGCATTGAGTCGGGAGCGGGAATTACGCCACGAAATAGAATTAATGGAATCACAATATCGTCAAATATTCGATTCCAGTAGTGCGGGGATTTTTGTTTTAGACCAAAATGGTTTGTTGATCAATAGCAATCCAACGGTGTCAAAAGTTGTCGGTATGTCATTATCAGGGATGCAGCAGCTCAAACATGATAACTTTATTGAGCGGGTTTTTGGTCAACCAGACAAAGTTCGTGCAATGGTGCAAGAATCTATTCGCACTGGTGAAACGGTGTCAGGCGATCTTGAATTGGTGCAAAAAGGCGATGTGCGCCGTTGGGTACATTGTTTGATATCGGTACATGCTGGTCCTTCGGTAACGGATACCCTAAGGGCAATAACGACCGAAGGTGTTATGTATGATATCACCGAGCGTAAGAGTGTCGAAACCGCGGTGCGTTATCAAGCTGATCATGATGCTCTGACCGGGCTGAATAATCGCGCCTCAAGTCATGCTATTATCGAGCGATTTTTGGAAGAATGCCGGACTAATGCTACCGCTGTGAGTGTTATGTGTATCGACCTTGATGGCTTTAAGCAGATCAATGATCGATACGGTCATGAAGCGGGTGATAAAGTATTAATTGAATGTGCTTTGCGAATGAAAAACGCGGTGCGTCGATCAACTGATTTGGTTGGAAGGCTAGGCGGCGACGAATTTGTTGTTGCCTTGCGTGATATAGGTCCCAGTGATGACGCTTTAACGATAGTGGCAGATGCTATTATGGCTGCCGTATGTGCTCCAATTGTTTTAAAAGATGGCACTAAAGTGCAGGTGGGAGCAAGTATTGGCATCGCTTGTGCTCCAATACATTCACTTGACCGCGTAACGTTGCTCGATATGGCCGACGCTAGTATGTATAAAGTTAAACGCACAGGCAAAAACACTTATGCAATGGCCTACCCAAAAATTCTTTAAAAAGTAATCGCCTTGTTAAGCCGCTATTTCCTTCCAAGCTGATGATTTCCCTTTCAATCTAATCTGTGCTCGCTATTTTTGGATTTTTCCTAATTTGGACTAAGCTTTAAAAATGATCTACGCATATCTGCAGGCGTTACGTGTAAATGCGGAAGTGAACAATGTCAGATGGTCGTAGGGAAAATAATGACAAATTGCGGGAGGGATGTTTATGCTCAGACGAGCAAAATCGATCATGATTCTTACGGTTGCACTTTGGGGGTTTGTTGGGTCTTTTCACAACCTAATAGATTGGGACGGTACATTGGCCGCTGTCGGGGCTGCGACTTCGATGGTAACTGTTACTGGTGGCACTGAAAGCTGGCAAGCCACCTCAAATACCTTGGTTATTTGGATTGGCGCACTGTTAATTTTGGGGGCAAAATTGACTACTGGCGTTATGTGTACGCTGGGTTCAATTCGCATGTGGAGAGCGCATAATGCCAACAGTACGGTGTTCAACGCAGCAAAACAAATTGCGCTCACAGGGTGTGCTGTGGCTATCATTATGTTGTTCGGTGGCTTCATTATTATTGCTGAAAGCTGGTTTGAATTGTGGCGTTCAGAGTCGATGTTGGTGCCGGTATTAGGCTCGGCTTTTCGTTATGCTGGGATGATCTCTTTAATCGCTATTTTTGTCGCTTTAAAGGATTAGCGTTAGCTTCGGCGGAGTATAAAAAAGGCGATATGAGATGTCATATCGCCTTGTTAATGATGCACCTAAATCAGCAGTTGATTTTGGTATCCATGGTGTTTATTAGAAATGCATTAACATGTTCACACCAAAGGTACGCGGAGCGCCCTTTAAGAAGGTATCTGGAGATAATCCTGTGGTCGGAAAGAAGCCAACATTGTAATCTTCATCCGCCAAGTTTCTTACCCATAACGCCACTTCCCAATCTTCTGTTTCCAACGCTATGCGCGCATTTGTTACAGTGTAAGAGTCGACCTGATCATTGTTGTTGATAGTTTGGTAGTGCTCACCAGTATTGCTCGCGTCAATTTGTGTACGCAGAGTAAAGTTATCGTCGATGGCTGTTGCATAAACTACGGCTATATTCCAAGACACATCTGGAGAAAACGGTAAGTCATTGCCTTCAATAGTTGCATCTTCACCTTGGAAGTTATCGATTTCCGATTCAACAAACGCTGCACCTGCACGAATATCTAATCCATCAATTGGCGATAAAGTAAGAGCAAATTCAGCGCCTTTGATTGTGGCATCTGATACATTAGCACGAACATTGGTACTGGCTCCTGCTACGAATAACGTTGCCGTAGACTGGTAATCAGAAAAGTCATAATAGAACAGGTTGGCTTCTGCAGAGAGCAAGCCGTCAGTTGAACGATACTTCGAACCTAGCTCATAGGCAATCAAGGTTTCAGAATCAATCGGCAGAGCTTCTTCGGGTGTCAATATGGTTGAACCGTCAAAGCCACCTGCTTTGTAACCAGTGCTAATTGTTGCATATAGTCGCCATTGCTGTGCCGGCGTAAATATACTGCTAATTTTCCACGTTACTTCACTGTCATCCAAAGATTCATCAAACATCAGTGGAGATAGTGGATCAATTGGCACACCAATATACACGTCACCTGCAGGGAAAAATGTCGGTGCAGTACCGTAAACACCATAAGGGTCTAGGTTTTGAGTCTGTCCTTCGAATGTGACTTCATCTGATGAATAACGAATGCCCGTTTCTAACGTAAACCAATCTACTGGGGTCCAGTCTGATGAGGCAAACAGGCCAAAAGAATCACGTTCTTGAATATAATCTGTTTGCACGTCGGTTTGCCACAATCCAGAGTTTAAGAACAATAAGTTAGTGCCAAAGTCGACTTCATCTTGCAAGGCGAAAGCGCCAAGCAACCAGTTAAGGTTTTCTGAATAGCTCCCAGCTAGTCGAGCTTCAATCGTAAATTGTGAAAATTCATTTCTGAATAAATAATCAGCAACTGCAAATGGTAGGTTGTCAGAGGTTGTGTAATCACGGTCAAGTGACTCATAGCCAATTAAAACAGTTCCCGTCATATCCGTTGAAAACTCGTGTTCAATTTGCAGGTTTGCGCCAAACTGATCTGAATCTAATTTAGGTAGCATGTTGGAATAGACAGTGAAAGGGTCGTTGTCTAAGGCATTGGCAAATTCAATAAGTGCAGGATCTTGTGGGTTTAAAAAGAACGCTGATGTGCTTGCATACTCCGCCCAGTTATCCGCGGTGACATCTGGGATAGCTAATTCAGAGTTATCTTCTCCCATAGTGACTTTAGCTGTCACCAATGTGCTGTCTGAAACCGTCCATTCAGCAGTTACACGAGCTGAAATACGATCGGCCCCGCCCCAGTCGCCTTGAGCCGCTACACTTTCTTGCGGCGCAATTGTTCCATCCGCATAAGTGTATCCAGTTCCTGGGCCCGTACCTAAGTGCTCATAAAAACCATCAGAGGATTCATACATACCTGCAATGCGAACTAAGAAATCCTCAGAAATAGGAATATCTACCGCACCTTCACCGCGAAACAAACCGTAGTTACCAACGTCTAAATCAACATAGCCGCCAAAATCCACATCGGGACGATTGGTCAGAATGTTCACTGCACCAGCGGTCGCGTTACGTCCGTATAGGGTACCCTGTGGGCCTTTTAATACTTCTACTCTGTCAATATCGAAGTACTGACCGTTTAACAAGCCATTGGTACCTTGGTAAACACCATTTACATGAATAGCGGCAGATGATGAGCCGTTTGGATTAAAGTCATCATCACCTACGCCACGTATGGTGATTCTAGGAGATGATGCCCCAGCGTAGGTTTCACTGTATATTAATCCTGGAGTATTTAGGGCTAACGCTTGGGCATCAGCTGTACCATTAGCTCTAAGTTGTTTGCCATCAAGTACATTAACAACCCCTGGGATATCTTGTATTGATTCGACTTTTTTACGAGCCGTGACGGTAATGACTTCCAAAGCATCTGCTTGTGCATTTGTTGTTTGTGCATAGGCATGAGATGAGAGTAGTGCTGATCCTGAAGTGGCAATAAAGGTACTGGCCACTGCTAGGGTAATTGCTTTTTTGCGAAACTGAGTGATTGTTGCTTTGTGCGTTGTCATAAGGTTTCCAAAATTGACGTTTATCTAAGTTTGGCCATCTAATTAGATGACGGCTAATTATATCACTTGCATTAAAAAAGGCTATGGCGGCATGTCTTAAATTGTTGAATTTAATATAAAATTCATAAATTCATCTTGCCGCAGTGGTTGCGGTCAATTCGCGCAAATAAGGTGTGATTTGTTTAGATAAGCGCTGAAATAAGCTGCTTTGTGATACGCTATATTAGCTACTAATCTTGCTGCTTGAATATTGATTTTAAGCCTATGAGTTTTCGAATTATTTCATCATGAAAACTTTAGGGGAGTTAGGAAAAAATACTTATGATCATCGAGAACCTAGCAGTAAAAATGAAAGCGCAATTATCAATAACCCTTGGAGTAGAGAGTGGAAAATTCATTTGAATTTTTAAGCTTAGTTCTTGATACAATCACTGAACATATTGTTGTTATTGATGACGCAGGTGAGATTAAATACGTCAATAAAAGCTGGTCAGCATTTGGTGATAATAATGAATGTTCAATCGGCAATGATTGGAGAGGTGTCAATTATTTAGACGTATGCGATAAAGCTGCGGCCTTTGGCGATGAATTCGGGGCTAACGCTGGAAGGGGGATTCGAAGCGTTATAGAACAACGTTCACCTCTTTTTTATTTAGAATACCCTTGCCATAGTCCTAACGAGCCACGCTGGTTTATGATGCGAGTATCTTCTTTTTTACTGTCAGGAAATCATTACTTCGTTATCTCCCATCAAAATATTACAGAACGAAAGCTAGCAGAGGAAGAGGTTTTAAATCTATCGCGAATTGATGAACTAACTGGTATTGCTAATCGTCGTTATTTTAATGAATTTATAGAAAGTGAGTGGAGGCGATGTCATCGACATGGCATGCCAATTTGTCTTGCGATAATCGATCTAGATTATTTCAAATTATTAAATGATAGCTATGGACATCAAGTTGGAGATAGCTGTTTAAAATCAATTGGTAAGATACTGCAAAAGTTTGCTAAAAGACCAAGCGATATGTGCGCTCGTTATGGCGGAGAAGAGTTTGCACTCGTATATGGAGATACAAATTTGCAGCAAGCTAAGCCATTAGTTAACGAGTTACTGGAGCAAATTCGTTCGCTCAACATAGCTAACGAAAATTCACCTATATGTTCGATGTTAACGGCCAGTATTGGAGTGCACTCAATTTATCCCAAAGATGATAATAATGTGAGCGAGTTTATTCGTCGAACCGATCAATTACTGTATTTGGCCAAAGAGAATGGAAGAAACCAAATTTCTTTTTAACCCCCAGCTTTTCATTATAAGTGTTATAATTCATCGACTTTTTGCCTAATTAGCCTAGCTGGATATAGAGTTTTGCTATTCTGCAAAGTATTACGCTTTAAAATCGAGATATTAAAGCGAATCCTCAATCAACAGCGCTTTTAGGAAATATACATGAAAATATTAGTACGTAATCTAGTCCGTAGTACCTCAGAAAATGAATTAAAAGAATTATTTCAAGAATTTGGAACAGTTGGTTCTTGTACTTTGGTGATCGACAAAGTGAGCGGCGAGTCAAAAGGGTTTGGTTTTGTGGAAATGGCTAACGCTAGAGAGGCTAAGGCTGCGATTCAAAACCTAAATTATAAAAATCTAGGTGGCAATAAAATACGGGTCAAAAAAGCCGAAGATAAAAGCGTTGCCGATCCATCTGAATAAGTAATTTGAGCTGTTATCTAGCTTTCCTCAGCGGTTATTTTTTAAAACAAACTGGATGTAATGAATGAGTCAGTCAGTTAAACAGCATATTAGCAGCGTGGCTTTATTGGTAGATAGTTACGCCAATGCTATTGATTTTTATACTGATAAATTAGAATTTGACGTTATTCAAAATGTCGATGTTGGTGACGGTAAACGATTTGTTCAGATATCGCCAAGAGATTCAACCAGCTCAAGTTTGTTGTTGCTCAAAGCAGAGTCAGAGCAACAGCTTGCTGCTATGGGAAATCAAGCTGGCGACAGCGTTTTTTTGATTATACAAACCAATGATTTTTGGCGAGATTATCAAAAAATGCAATCCAAAGGCGTTGTCTTTGATGAACAGCCGCGCGAAGAACCTTATGGCACTGTTGTGGTGTTTCAAGATTTGTATGGAAATAAATTCGATCTTATTCAGGTTAAAACAGATTGAGATAATCGATGATGTAAAGCCGACAAATGCGGTGATTTGTTTAACTCGATAATGAGCACAGGATGCATTTCATATGTTTTTGATGGTTAAAGTCTTCTTACTGCTTGCTGCGTTATCGTTACATGATGTCGTAGCAAAACCCGTTCCTCCCACTTTATTATTCGTTGTGCCGCTATCTATTATTAGTTTTATTTCCACTGTTGCTATTTGGCATACGCTTTTTTTAAGCCTAATTTTGAGTTTGGCTGCTTTTGTGTATTTCTGGTTATTGTCTTATTTTCCTTCTGGGGGCAAATACTATGCAATTATGTTGCTAGGCGGGATTGGTTTAATGGCGATTTAACTGCTTTACTTAACAGATTATTACTAAATTACATAAAACCATGAAACAGGCTATCAAGGGTTATCATAAAGACGACGAAATGCATTGGGTTGCCGAACTTGATTGTGGTCACAATCAGCACGTCAGACACACCCCGCCTTGGGCCAATAGACCTTGGGTGGAAACGGCGTCTGGAAGGAATGCCAAACTGGGTTTTATGTTGGATTGCAAAAAATGTGATCGAGGTGAACCTAAAGACAACTAAAAAATACTGCTATCATAGTTTCATCTTAGTTGCTGGGTGGGAATTTAATGTCTGAAATACTAACAATCATCTTACTTACCGGTTTATCGGGGAGTTGTATTCTCATCGGTGGAATTTTGGCTAGCTTTGACCATATTCGCCCGCTTTGGATTGAGCGCGAAGTACGCCATGGTGTGATTGCTTTTGGCGGTGGCATTTTACTCGGTGCGGTGTCAGTTGTATTAGTGCCTGAAGGCATTGCCAGTATGGGCCATTCTATGTTCTCTATCCCGATTGTGTTACTCGGCGGAGTGGCTTTTTTTATTGTTGAAAAGCGACTCGGCTTGAAAAAGCATGATTCACCGCAGTTACTGGGAATGATGTTGGATTATATTCCCGAAGCAATTGCACTAGGCGGTTTAGTTGCGCTGGGTTCCCCAGTGGCACCTTTGTTAGCATTGTTCATTGGTTTACAAAATTTGCCTGAAGGTTTTAATAGCTACCGAGAAATTAACCATAACAACGGCAACAAATCTTCTAAAACACTTTTAACCATGAGTGCATTAATTCCATTGGGGCCTATTGCTGGGATTATCGGTTACGTTTTTTTATCAGATTATGAAGCAGTTTTAGGCGCAATTATGTTGTTTGCCTCAGGTGGAATTTTGTATATTATTTTTCAAGATATTGGACCACAATCACGTTTGGCTAAACACTGGGCCCCGCCACTAGGAGCTGTCGTTGGTTTCTGCTTGGCACTTTTTAGTGACATGTTGGTGACTAGTAGCTAATTGTCACTCTGGTATTCTGAGATCATCTAATATTCATTTTAAAAGAAGTCGTGCATGAAAATTAAAAGACTAGCCACATGTGTATTGTTGTTAAGTTTGACAGCTTGTCAGCCAACCTCTCCAATCCAAACCGTGAATTATGAAGCGCAAGGTAATTTGCAATCATCCACTATGCTAGGTTGCGTGGGCATTGATGATGTAAATTCGTCGCACACGCCTGCCGATCTATTTTTAGGTTTAACAGAGTGCATTGAACAGGATGAATTTGATAAGGCCTCAGATCTATATTTAGTGGCTATGAGCTATGGCTATTTTGATACTCGCAGAGTTGCAGATCGTTCTGGCCACCAAGCAATTATGGTATTGAGAATGAATTCCTTTGGCGACCAAGAACAACAAACCTTGAATGAACTATTAACTTACATAAAGCAGAAAACATCGAATAATTCTGCTACCTGTAAAGATCTGAAAAAACTAGGGAAGCCTACCTATATACCCACTTACATGATCCAACATGGCATAGGCTCGTTTACAGAACAAAAACACAGCAATGGTCTTATTGAAGGCTTTGATGCCGACACAGCTTGGCAAGAGGCGCGTTCGGTAGTGGCTAATTGTTCTTAAAACCTACTCTAAACCCTATAAAAAAACGCGCTACTGCTATGTCGTTACAGGCTTATAATTGGTGCGTAAGCGGTAATTACGTTTTAGATAAATAATAAACTTAGTAAAATGTTCAAATGGTCGTATACTCGCCACCCTGGCGAGTATTGCACAGATTTTAAGCGTTAATTGGCGTTTTTTTGCATTTTACATCTCCAGATAATCATCCATTTTCTTTCAATTTAAATTAATTAGGCTTTTGTAAGGTAACAAACGTGAGCGCCATCCAATCTTTGGTTCTGAAAAGTGATAACAGTGGTTTTGACGAAACCTTGTTTGCGGCTATTGCTGATGATTTATATCACCAAGGGTACAGCATTACACCTGTTGCGTTACCAAGTGCGCTTTGCACTTCCATGAGCCAATATCAGCTGAAAATGGACGAGCAACGTTTTAAGGCTGCTGGCATTGGCCGAGGAAATGATTACCTGAAAAATGAATTTGTCAGAACCGACGAAATTTGTTGGATCACCGGAAAATCACCAGAGGAAGTTGAGTGGTTAAATTGGACCGCCCAGCTACAACGCTATTTAAATAGCCGATTGTTTCTTGGTTTGTTTTCGTTTGAAAGTCACTTTGCGCATTATGCCCCCGGAATGTATTACAAACGTCATTATGATGCGTTTAAAGGCGAAGCCCAGCGTGTGTTATCAATAGTGACATACCTTAATTCTGGTTGGGCAATCGATGACGGTGGTGAGTTAGTTCTGTTTACCGACGATAACGACATTGAAGGGATTAAAGTTGTTCCGTTGATGGGAACCATAGTGGTTTTCTTAAGTGAAGATTTTCCCCATGAAGTTTTGCCAGCGCAACGTGATCGCTATTCAATTGCCGGATGGTATCGAGTCAACACTTCTGTTTCTGAGCGAGTGGATCCTCCTTTATAAGTTTTTTGTGCAATCCAGATTTTGCTCTGGCTAGCATCGTCAATCCAATCACAAGAAGGTTAATTTTGAGCTTACAGTAGCGCTGATCAACTGATTCTAAAAAGTTGACGAAAATTAAATTCGTTTCTTTTGATTTCAATCAAGTTATGGGTTTGAAAACGTCCATGTAAGCCTAAATGTATTCCTTATAGCGAGTATAATTTGATAATGCAGTCAGCAATACGAGACTGCATTTGAATCTAATCTGGGCATAAGGAATTAGTATGATGAAAGTTAAAAAACACGGCTTATCTATTGGTATTGAACGAGTAGAACAGAATTTTTTTCTATCCATGCAAATTGTTGGCAAGTTAACTCACGAAGATTATGAAATTATCACACCACTTATCGACTCTGCGCTAACCCAAGTGAAAGATCCGAAAGTTAACGCCTTCATAGATGCAACTGAGCTAGAAGGCTGGGATTTAAGGGCGGCTTGGGATGATTTCAAAATTGGTTTAAAGTACAACAATGAATTCAACAAAATCGCTATTTATGGCAGTAAAAAATGGCAACAGTATGCGGCGAAGATTGGCACTTGGTTTATTTCCGGTGAAGTAAAGTACTTTGACAATCCTGAAGACGCAATGGAATGGTTAAAACCTTAAGTATAGGTGACAAAAACAGTCACCTTTAGTTTTACCATAAGTGGCGAAATTGATTTGCATTTTTGTGGGTAATTAACCTGAGTACAGGAGCAATATGGTCTTTACGCAAGGGCAGTCGGTGCTAAACCGAATCAATAGTTACCCACAAAAACCACGCAACCAGTTGTTATGTTTACGCGACCTAATTTTACGTGTGGCAACTAATACCCCCGAAGTAAAATACCTCGAAGAGACGTTGAAGTGGGGAGAACCGAGCTACCTTAGCAAAACCGGTAGTACCCTAAGAATGGATTGGAAGCCTAAAGATCCAAACAATATCTTCATTTATGTTAACTGCCAAACTAAGTTAATAGAAACCTTTAAAGAACTGTACTGCAGACGCTTGCAGTTTGTTGGCAATCGAGCAATTTTGTTGCCATTGGCTCTCGAATTGCCTGAAACTGAGCTATACCATTGCATAGCACTCACTCTTAAATACCATAAAATTAAACATCTGCCATTGTTAGGGTGTTAAAAACACAGTATTTGCGTGTTAGTATTTTATTCAGATGAAATCGATGAACGAGTCTCAGTCAAGGTGAAAAAAGCCAAGAAAAACCTATTTTTGGTCGAATCTCTTTGTGGTTTTTGCGCGGTTGTTGCGCTATGGATCGCAGTGATAGATTCTGGCTTTATCGTTGGCATGGAAATGATCAGTCGTGGTTTTGAGATTGGTTATTTAATTGTTTTTGGTATTATTTTGAGTTCAGTTGGCATTTGGGGGCTATTCCAATTACTGTTAAAGTTAGTGTTTCCTGATGCCTACGAAGAGAGTATTTCTTTTTATCGTTTTCACCTGATTTGTGGTGGCATTGGCTGCGTGTTGTGTACGTTATTTTTCATCGATTACAATCCTCTTTTCGCCTTCATTTGTCCTTTTCCTTTGCTGGTTTCTAGATACCTTTATCGTAAAAAATTACGCTTTGAACAGTTTGAATGTTGTTAACTGTGTCGGTTGTGCAACTAGCTAGGTTTACCATAGGCTTGGCTTGGATTTATCACGGCTTAGTGCCTAAGCTGTTGCATGTTGCGCCGTTGGAAATGTTGATGACAGCCAGCCTTGGGTTTTCCCCCCAGCAAAGTTTAATAATTACGCGATGTGCCGGTGTGGCTGAGATAATTTTGGGGGTTGCTTTGATTTTGTTTTACAAAAATAGGTTACTCATTTACTTTAGCGCTCTTAATTTGGCAGCTTTGTTGATATTCACGTTAATTTTCATTCCGCAAATTTTAGTGGAAGCATTTAATCCAGTGACAACAAACATTCCACTAATTGTGTTGAGTTTTGTGTTGCTACAACAGACTCCGCGGCAACAGACGAGATTAACCGGAAGTGGAGAATGTAATGTGCACAGAAGTAGTATGGAATAGTAAATGGTAAAACGCATAATGACGTTCTTGGGCTCAATACTGATTTTGCTGGTGGCAATTTATGTTGTACTCCTTATCCTTTTTCAGCAACCCGATAAAACCGTTGCTGAACTTGCGCCTCTATGGGCGCCAGCACCTTCAGAGTTTATTGAGCTAGATGGAATGCAAATTCATCTTCGCGATGAAGGGCCAAAAGATGATCCTCTTCCAATAGTTCTGCTACATGGTACTAGTGCATCATTGCATACTTGGGAGGGGTGGACGCAGGCATTAAAGTCTCAGCGCAGAGTCATACGGTTTGACTTGCCTGGATTTGGTTTAACTGGTCCAAACCCAGAAAATGATTATTCCATTGAGCGTTATAGCAAGACAGTGATTGATGTGATGGATAGCCTTGGGGTTGATCGTTTTGTATTGGCGGGAAATTCCTTAGGTGGTTACATTTCATGGGCAACCGCAGTGTTTTACCCGCAACGTGTTGAAAAGCTTGTTTTAGTCGATGCCAGTGGTTATCCATACCAATCTACGTCGGTACCCTTAGCGTTTACAATAACCCAGCAACCGTTACTTAAATTACTTATAGGCGACATGTTGCCTCGTAGTTTAGTGGTGAAAAGTGTTAAAAACGTTTATGGTGACCCAAGCAAGGTCACACCTGAGTTGGTAGACCGTTATTACCAATTGACCACTCGTACTGGAAATAGGCAAGCGTTAGAAGCGCGCTTTGAGCAAACTCAACCTAGTGAGTTAAGTAAACGAATACCAGAGATTAAGCAGCCTACGCTGATTATGTGGGGGCAAGAAGATCGCCTTATTCCGGTCGAATTAGGAAGACGTTTTCAAGAGGAAATTGAAAACAGTGAGCTGGTTATTTTTGCTACACTTGGACATGTTCCCCACGAAGAAGATCCTGAATCTACAGTCAAAAGTGTGATTGATTTTCTGCAACAGTGAATGATTACAGAAGGTAAAACATGACACAAAATTCGCCATCAGCCAAAGCGTCAACAAGTTCGAATGTGGAAACTCAAAAGGCGGTGAAAATACCGGCGAACGTGCGCGTCATGATCGCTCTTGTGGCCTCACCTACGCTGATGGTTATTGCTTTTTCTGTCTATTCACTTTTTACCGAAAATTGGCGGGAACCCGGTGTCAGTGGGATCATTTTTTCCGCTTTAGGGATATTTGCATACTATGTTGTTATTGTCGGTAGGCTGCCCAACTGGTTTCATTTTAAACGTCAAAAATAAATCCCGATTTCCTTAGCTCTTTGTGATTGTTCAAACCCCTAAATTTGGTATATGCCGTTCTTGTTGCCTTTGCATGGCGTCGAACAAAGTTAACAAAGGTTGAGTATCTGTATCGCACAATATGCTCAACGCTTGGGCCGTGGCTTCTAATGAAGATAAACTATGCTCAAGTGTAGATTTGCGAATACGGTATTGATTGTCAGGTAGGGTATTAAAATGCCAACTTGGCAAAGCATGTAACCAAGGATTCAACTGCCACATCTTAGTCGCTTTACGCCAAGTCGCATCTATCACTATTAACCTATCGGGTAATACGTTCTGAAAGTGTTTTGAGTGCTCTTCCAACGGTTGACTAAAGGCATGGGGATACAACACCCAAGTATTTTGAGAAGCAGCCATGACTTGAGTTTTTACATCAATAAAATCCTGCTGGTTTTCGCCTACGAATATTTCGCTATTTTCAATACACAAGGGAATGAGTCTTGCTGTGTTTTTGCCATGTTTCGATTCTAACGGATGCTGCAATATGGTTAATTGCAGGGGGATTTTTACCTCACTAATAAACGCGCAAATACACACTGTTTGCGGGTACTTACAGCGTCGACAAATGACTCGTTTTTTGATTGCTGGTTTTACGTAAGAGTTTGTCATGAAATATGTTAAGGTTTTTGTATCTCGAAAATGAATCCAAATTTATTATTTTTGGAACTTAATATCAGTCGCAGAGCCTTACTATAGCTGATAATCTATTAGGTATAAAAATCTTCGTGTGTTTGTCTTAATGTCAGACGCTCGTTTAAGGAATATGGATATAAAACATGTCATTTAGCGAAAACGTGGAAGTGATCCCGCCACAATTTGGAACAGACAGCATGGATAGACGCTCTGAGGAAGAAAGTAAAAAGCTTCAGAAGCAAAAGTGGTGGGTATTGAGTATCAGTTTTATGCTGGTATTTGTGGTCGCTATGATTTGGATTTGGACCCGCTCACCAATCTACCAAAGCCAGGCGATAATTCACTTTAGTTATGCTCAGCAGCTGAATAATCAACAAACCGCTGTGCCTGAAGAGCAAATAACCCTCAACAATAAGCGTCTTACCAGCAACCGAATTTTAGATAGTCTAAGCACACAACTGGCTGAGCAGTATTCGTTAAATTTAACCACCGAAGAGCTAGCCAATATGGTGTCTACTGAAGAGCACCTTGATAGCCGGATTATTAATCTATTTACCACTGGCGAAAACAAAAACCATTTACAACCTGTGCTTGAACAATGGTTGGCTTTGTATTTGGCGAGGTTAGAAGAAGAAACTCAGGAAAATACGGTAGAAGATTTATCACTAGGACAAGAAAAGCTCATTGCGCTGGAACAGAAGATTATCGAGCAGCGCGAATTAGTGGAGCAGTATAGTGAAGAAAATAACATTATTTCAATGGAGCGCGATGAAAACCGCGCGTTGTCAAAGATTAAAAGTATGGGGGCCGCGTTAGACACGGCTGAGACCCAGCAAGCAGAAGCTGCGGCAACCTTAGAAAGTGTGAAACAGAGTATCGCCCAAGGAGATTCGGTTATTCACCCTGGCGACAAAAATAGACTGGACGATATTCGCAGTACAATACGAGATACTGAAGCTGAACTATACGAGTTATCGCAGCGATATACCGCTGAATACATGCGCTTAGATCCAAGCATCGTCAACAAAAGACGCAGATTAGAAGAGTTGAAGTCCCGTTATGCTATTGTCGCCGCTGAAAGCCAGCAGAAATTTGTGGAAGATCTACAACGCACAGTGGTGGCCTCTGAACAGAAGCAAAAACAATTAGAAATTCAGCTTGATGAATTGGGTAAAGAGGCGCAGGTATTTAATCAAAAGCTAGAAGAATACGGCCGATTAATGCGTTCACTAAGTCAGTTGCAAGAACAAGCTCAGCAATTGAAGGATCAACTGGTAGAAACTGAAGTACAAAAGCCGTTCCAAGCAAAAATCAACGTATTGGAACAACCCTTTGTTCCAACTTACCCAATATCCCCTAATTATTGGCGAGATTCGGCGATTGCTTTAGCTGCAGCTACGCTGGTGAGTTTGTTTGCGCTGCTGCTATTCAGTTTCATTCATCGCCAAAAAACGCCAGCCCCAACGATGACAAGCTACAATGTTGTTCCTTCTTCTTCAGGGCTGACATTAGAGCAAAAATTGGCGGCACAGCACGCATTAGAGCAACAAAAAAATGCACAATTAGGACATCAACAAACACCCTTACAATTAGCCCAAAACAATGCGCCAAGTGCAGCTCGTTTATTGTCAGAATCTGAATGTGGAAGTTTGTACAAGGTGGCTAATCGTGACGGAAAATTGGCAATTTCATTGATTTTAAATGGTGTCAGTCCTAGCGAATTACTCAATGTGACGATTCAGGATGTTGACCCAGAAACCCAGTCTTTAGAGATCTCTGGAGAGTATGCTCGAAGCGTTCCAATGACCGCCGATTGTATGGAAATTGTTGATAATTTGCGGGCCAATCAAGCTGCCGAAAGTCAATTGTTAGGTGGGCGACACGATGCTCAACAACTCGACCAGATGATGATAAACATCGCCCATGATGCCGGTTTAGCGTTTGCTGAGCAGTTTTCGGTGGCGGCGTTGCGACATACCTATTTGACCTATTTGGTTGTGCAGGGAGCTAGACTTAACGCTCTAGAGCGAGTGGCAGGCTTTGTTAGCCCCACAGATCTGAGTTTGTATCGTCAGGTAAATCGTCGTGGCGAGCCGGTTGATGTTGAGCAACTTAATTTGCAGTTTCCATTAGCATAGTAACGTGAATCAGCAGCACTATGAGCGAATTTGGAATACGGTTTTACAGATTCCAATTGGCAAGGTTGCCAGTTATGGGCAAATCGCTGATTTAGCGGGTTTACCGGGACGGGCTCGCTTAGTTGGTAAAGCGTTAGGTTATGCCCCTGATTCGCTGCAAGTACCTTGGCATCGAGTACTTCGAGCAGACGGTAAAATTGCTTTTCCGGCGCAAAGTGAGCAATCCAATTTGCAAACAGGGTTATTACAACAAGAGAATGTTGCAGTATTTAATAACAGAGTGAAACTGAAGGTATTTCAATGGCAACCTGACTTAGCAGAAATGCTATTTAAATTGAACTACTAAATACTTGATAAATTTAAAGATTATGTAAATGTTCTTGTACCAAACAGCAGTGTGGTTTATGTTTAAGCGTATCTATTTTAAGCAACGAGTTTTCGGCCGGTGTTAAAAGAAATTTCAATTGATGAATTGAAGCCAGGCATGTACGTTCAAGCTATTGTTGAGCAGCGTGGCAATATGAAAATCAAAAGCCAAGGAAAGGTGACTAAACGCGCTATTGTCAGCCAGTTGAAAAAAAAAGGCATCATCCGACTTCTTATTGATCCTAGTAAAGAGTTTACTCCAGAGCCTGAACCAGACGTAGATAATCAACCCTCAGAAGAACAAAAACAGCCCACTAAACGCAGGGGAGATATTACTTTTGACAGTGAAATTGCAGTTGCTAAGCAATTACACGACAAAGGTAAAGTAATTCAAAATAGGATGTTTAAGTTGGTAGCCAAAGGCTTACCAATTGATTTAAAACTGCCTAGAGAATTTACTGAACAACTTGTTGGCTCTATCGATCGTAACCCCAACGCGCTGATGTGTTTAACTAAAATACGTGAAAAAGACAGTTATCTGTTGGAGCATTCCCTTAACGTGGCGATATTGCTTGCGAATTTTGCGCAATTTATTGGCTTACAAGAAATTGAAGTGCAAGAACTCGCGTTAGCCGGCTTTTTACACGATATTGGTAAAATTAAAATACCAGATAGTATTCTGCACAAGCCCGGCCGACTTACCGATCAAGAAATGAATATTATGCGCGATCACGTCTTTCTTGGGATTCAAACCTTAGAAGAAATGGGATTACCTGAACACATTATAAAAATCATGTCAGAGCATCACGAACGTCTGGATGGTTATGGGTATCCAGAAGGTTTACGAGGGGATGAAATTAGCTTATATGGCCGCATGATAGCCATAGTCGACACTTATGATGCGATAACAGCCGATCGCTGTTACAAATCAGGCATGTCTTCTCAAAAAGCCCTCAAAATATTACTGGCTGACTCACCTGTGATGTACGATCAGCCCTTAGTGCAAAAGTTTATTAAATGTGTTGGCGTCTACCCTGTAGGCAGCCTAGTGAAGCTAAACAACGAACAAGTGGGTATGGTGGTCAGTTGCAATGAATTGGCACCATTGAAACCTGTTGTGAAGATCTTTTATTCTGCCCGCACTGGAAATTATTTACCAATCAAAGAGATCGACTTGACCCAAAGCCAAATGAAGGTTGAAAAGGGGGTCAAGCCCAGCCAATTCGACATCGACTTTAATCGTTACTTTGAAGAAAATATAGCCATCTAGCATTTAGTGCAAAATACATATTGTATTAGCACTTAGATGCCTTTTGCGATTGGCTGGCTACTGGCTATTTACCCGACTGATAAGCGCAACGCAATATTTCGCGCATTTGGTCGTCGGTTATGTGTGACGGACACAGGCCCTTATCTACTAACTCTTCTTTTACACATTCCACTGGCTTATCGGCAATGTTAGCGCTGTGCTTTTTGACATAACGTGTTAAATTTTGCTGCAACTTACGAGTTAAACAAGACATACTTCACCTGATACTTCTGGGGTTACCAATCAAAAAAACTGTACTATTCTTATACAGCATAAATCGAACCATGTTTGATATGTTATTTAAAAACAAAAGGTTAAGTGTTTTTGGTGGGGGAGGTGTTTTAGACGCTTGTCAAAAAGTCTGACAGAAAGTGTCAAATATACATCTGATTCAATGAAAGTTATGCACTGAGGTTCGGGTCACTCTGTTAGAGTTACCCACAGAAGAATCAAACAACCTGGCTAACCTCAATGCAGGTTTTTTTAATCATTAATTAAATTATTAGGTTTTAATTTGAAGCCAATTTTAGGCAGACGCAAACATTTAATCTGGACTCCATTACAAATTAAAATATTTGTGCTGGTGGTTAGTTTGTTTAGCATGGTGTTCGCGTTAACTCTGCTGAGTATATACAACGCTGCCTATAATCAGGCTGAACGTCAATTTTTGTCTCGTTTGAACGTGGGCCGCAATGTATTTTTAAACGAGTTGGCGAATGCCAAATCGCAACTTGATCTAAATGTAGAAACGGTTTCCAAAGACTGGGCACTGCGCAGTGCCATTGGACAAGGAGAAGATGAGGAATCTATCCGTACTATTTTATTTAACTTTGGGAGCCGCATAGACGCAGATATTGCCCTAGTGTTAGATAAAAAGTTTAAGCTTATTTCCCAGTATGGTGGGCAGGACAGTCAAGTTGCCCAAGCCTTAGGCCGAGAACTGAGTGACGAACAAAAACACCAAGCTTGGATCACTATGATGGGAGAACAGCCGTTTTTGGTTTCCGCTGAGCCTATTCGTGCTCCCGGCGTGATTGGCTGGTTAATCATGGGTAAAAAGCTCAACTTAAGCCTGTTCGAGCGAATTAAAAGTTTAATTTCTCTTGATATCAACCTTACTGTTGTCAGCGATAATCAAGCACTGCTTCCGCTATCGACTATTGATAACGACGAATTGTTAAATGATGCTATAAGAAACGCCAGTCTAATGTTGCCAGACGAAAACCGCGCTATCGAGTTTCAAACGGTAGACACCCATGACACCGTATTATTGCCATTTGTGCTGTTTGAAGATAATCGCCGACAGTTTGTCGTGGTATTGCAAGACTCCATTCAGACTTGGTTGAATACCTTACGACAATTTATGCTCGAGTTACTGCCATTCTTCGCGGTGGGTTTATTGTTAGCGGTGATTGGTTCCTACTATATTGCGCGCAGTATCACTCGACCCGTAGGTCGACTGCTGGATGCGGCTAAATTGGTCGCCAGCGGCAAATACAGTGATGCAATTCAGGTATCCGAAAAAAGTGAACTTGGCGAATTGGCGCTGGAGTTTGACAACATGCAGCAAGCTGTTATGCAGCGTGAACAAAAGATAAAAGATCAGGCCGAAGAAATCAGGCAAACCAATAAAGCCAAATATCAAATTGAAATTGTGCAAAAAGAGCAGGAGTTGGCGAAGTCTGCCAATGAAGCTAAAAATCGGTTCTTAGCCAATGTCAGCCACGAAATACGCACACCGTTGAACTCCATTATTGGATATACCCAAGTACTAGATGATAGCCAAGCAAGCGTTCAGGAAAAACAGCAAGCAACGCGAGCGATAAACAGTAGCGGCCAATATCTGTTAAATATTATTAATGATGTTTTGGATTTATCTAAGATTGAGGCAGGCAAAATCCACCTGCAAAATATCGATACGTGCACCGTCAGTTTATTAAATGAAGTGCAGTCCTACATGCGCCGTTTTGCTGAAGAAAAAAGCTTACAGTTCAATTTGCAACTGCACTTCCCGTTGCCCCATTATATCAATACAGATCCCACTCGATTGAAGCAAATATTGCTTAATTTGTGCAACAACGCCATTAAATTCACCGACCAAGGCCAGGTGGAGTTGCAGGTTTATTTTGATAGTTATAAACGACGTTTAATTTTTGTCGTGTCTGACAGTGGCGTGGGCATGAGTGAAGAGCAACAGTTGCGCCTGTTTACCGCCTTTTCTCAAGGAAGTTCTGCGATTAATCGTAAATATGGAGGCACAGGACTCGGTTTATATATCAGCAAACAACTGATTGAAATTATGGGGGGGCATATTAAAGTCACCTCTCAAGAGGGCGAAGGTAGCCAGTTCGCTGTTTATTTACCTTGGTCTGAAGCCCGCAATAAGGCAATGCTAACATCCCAAAAAGAAGCCGATGATATTGCCCAGCAGTACCAACACAACGACCTAAAAATACCACGCCTATCGGGACATATTCTGTGTGTGGATGATAACCAAGACAATTTACAGTTAGTCGCCTATTTACTCAGAAAAACCGGTGTGAAAATTAGTTTAGCAAGCCGCGGCATTGAGGCACTAGAGCTTGCGAAACGACATAACTTCGAATTGGTATTAATGGACATGCAAATGCCCGATATGGACGGTTTAGAAACAACTCGCAGATTGTTAAGTTCGGGTATTCAATGTCCTATTTTGATGCTCACCGCCAATGTTGATAGCGAAAGTATTAAACAAGTGATGCAGGCAGGGGCATCAGGGCACTTTGGTAAACCCATTAAGACCGAGGCATTTTACGCTAAATTAAGTGAGTTGATGGATTTGCATACGCATAATCCAATAGAGCACCAAACCTCTCAGCCTAGCAGCGAGTTTGAGCGATTAATTGAAGACTACAAAGCTAGCTTTGGGACCAAAATTAGCGATATCCAAAGCGCTGTTAAACAGCAAAATTGGAATGAAGTGCAGCAACTTATGCATAAATTAAAAGGCTCTGCGGGTAGCTACGGATTCGACCGTATAAGTGAATTAGCGAAACAAGTGGAAGATAATTTAACTCAGCAACAATCTGAAGATGCCACCGCAAGCCTAACGCAATTAATTGAATTGATGAGAGATACACGCGCCGAAAAAAGATAAGGATAGTTTCGCTAATCTTACAGAGTTGACATATTAGTGTTAATCTTTGCGTTTAGATATACTCTAATTCAGTCGCATTTTTAACCAACAAGCGCAAATCTCAAGACAGGGAAGTAACTTGAAAGTACTCGTTTTCTTACTGCTAGCCACTATTCTGCTGACCGCATGCAGCAAACAACTAACCGTTGATACGCTTTATGCAAGTTGTCGAGATAAAACCGAACACTCCATCGTAAACTACATGGCGCAATTTCAGGTACTAAACGATATTAGCGGTGAAGAGCTCATCGGCTTGTTTGATTCAAAAGTGAGTAAAACTGAAAGTGTCGATCTATGCCAATGTTTTGTCAGCAAGTTTAAAAAACAAAGCGTCGAGGTACAAAATAAAACCCTAACGGACATCCAATCGATTAATGAGCAGCTAAAGCCAGAACTAAAACTATTTGCTAAAAAAGGCATACTCGGCAGAATAAGCTATCGAGATGAATATCAAAAAATTGAGAGCTTTATGCCAAAAATAGCCAATGTTAAACGCTTAATTAGGCAGGCAAGCGAGAACAAATACAAGCAGCAAAGGTGTTTGTTGTAATCCATTTTTTTCGCAACTAAACAGATTAATATTTATATAATAAACCCACATAAAACGTACGACCGCTGGTAGTTGAGTTGTACGCTCGATCGGTCGAATCACTGTATTGCTCTTCTCGTTGATTAGTAAGGTTTTGTGCTTCTAAGCTGAATTGCCACTGCTGATTCAACTGCAAGCTAAAACTCGCATCAATATATAAGGTTGAATGAAAACCAGTTTCATCTTCGTCTTGTAAAGTCATTGGATTGACTTGATGGATATAATTGTCTCGATAGGACGCTGAAATCCGCCCACTAAGGGTTTTGTCGTCGTAATATAATGTTACCGCAGCGGTTTTTTTCGATAAATAAGGTAACGCCTTTTGAAACAAAAACTCAGCGTCGTTATTGTAGTAATTCTTCGTTCCATCCGTATAGTTAAAGTGGCCAATTAGGCCGACGTGTTGCCATCTAGATGTTAAATACGACCACTCGAAGCGCAGCATTGTTTCAAAACCCAATAGAGAAACTGACTCAGCATTTTGATTAGTGACCAGAGTAATGACAGAGCTGTCAGATAGATTGTTAGATTGCCATTTGTTTTCTAGTCCCGTTTCAGCGAGTGTTAATGATCTTGCGTGTGGTGCAATAAAATCATCAATCGATTTGTAGAAAGGCGTTACTGAAAATGATACGTGATCTCTTGCTTCCCATTCTAACGAGACGTCAATATTCGTCGAGGCATAGGGTTTCAAGTCTGGATTTGAGGCATACATAACTTGGTCGGTAGGGTCATATTCAGCATAGCCCTTCAAATCGCTAAGTGAAGGACTGGCTAAATTACGAGACAAACTGAATCTAACCGCATAGCTTAACGATGGTCGCCAAACCACATTCACACTGGGCAACCAATTTACATGTTTGTTGCTATGCTCAAGACGGGAAAATTCATTCACAACATCTGTTGTTTCTTGTTGGTAACGACTGCCTGCCACCACTGTAAACTGCTTGTATTGCCACTTTAATGTAAAAAAAGAAGATGATTTTTGTTCTGTTAAGTCGTCATCAAACTGTTCAATCAAAGCAACATTATTCGTTAGTGAATAGGGATCAATTCCAAAGTGCTGAATGGCATCGTGGGTTTGCAAGCCTAACCAACTAACGTTGGGATGAGAATCAACTAGCTGGGTATATTCCATGGGTAAGGATTGTGCTGTTGTTGACCATGCATCTAACAATAAATTAGTTTGATATATAGATAATGTTTGGGTGTCAAAGGTCGTGTGTTCAGCTCCAAATTGCCATAACAGGTTAGGTGTGAATTGATATTTTAAGGCTATTCTGCCGTGTTGGTAGCGGGTCGTCTCAAAATACTCTTCTAGATCAATTTCTCGCATTTCCCAAAGATCTCGCTGAGTTAGATCACTTGCATATTGAATATCCGCAAAAAACCGGTCAGCGCGGTAATCGATACTAATATCTGACATGCCTTGGGTATAAATCTTATTGCTGGTGGGAATTTCAAAGTCAGATTTCTCTAATCCTATCAGTAACGCCAATGACCATTTTTCCGATAGGTTAAATGCGCTGTTAAATACCGCTTGTTTGTAGGTTGTTTTGTTATCTTGGGCTCGGCTTTCCGTGGCTACTCTGGCATTGTTAAAAGCACTGTAGACTAGCTCATTATTGGCGTTCAACTGGGCATCAACGAATTCGGTTATGCCAGGTATTATAGGTGTTGATTGATCGCCTCGTGGATATAGGTGAAACTCATTTCTAGTTGCACCTAACGCTGCGTGTAAAATGTCTAAACGTGCTGAAGACTTCTCACCTTGGTATTCCAAGGCCAAGTTTAGCCCTCGCCGTTGTTGTTCGCTTCGCCATAACGAATAACGATTGCCTCGCGGCATAATAACTTCATTGTTGGCGAAGCTTTGTTGTACCTCGGGAGCTAAGGCGTCTAGTGAAATTCCGGTAGGTGTGATTGCCCGCCATCTAATCGTATTTGCACCGCGTTCCTCTACGAACCTTTTTCCATAAGAGGCGGACAATAATGCCCCCCAATTACCCCATGTATTGGAGATTAAACCTGTTATACGGGGCGCGGTGTTATCTGAATATTCGTTCTTTCCAAGTTGTGGAGCGAGCACAAATTGAAATCCTTTTTGCGCAAATGGACGATTAGTTTGCAGTGCTAACGTACCCGCTAGCCCCCCAGTAATTTGTTCTGCACTATAGGATTTTAGCACTTGCGCTTGACTGAATAGTTCAGATGAAAACACGTTGAAATCTAATGACCGATCATGTTGTTTTTGCACACGACTGTCCATCGGCGAATCGTTGTTTGCCAGCACGGGCATGCCATTTATGGTAACTAAGGTAAAATCAGGAGAAGTTCCTCGAAGCGAGACTTGTCGACCTTCCCCTGCTTCTCTGGTGATCACCACCCCTGGAATTCTTTGCAATGACTCGGCCATATTAATATCGGGATAATTCGCCATATCATCAGATGCTAATGCATCTGATACCGCCACTGTGTGGGTTTTTATCTGTTTCGCTTTATCTAATGAAGCCCGCAGACCCGTTACTATGATTTCATCGATGTTGCTTTTTGCTGTGTTGGGGAGGTTTTTTACGGCTCGGGATAATTCAATGCCATGGGGGGTGATAGCGTACTTCCATGGGCTTTGGCGGGTCATTTTCTCTAGAGCGGCTGAAAGACTATATAAGCCTTCGATATTTACTTTATTTTCGCTGTTATTGCCGACGCCATTGATCACAAATGGGACTTGATAAACTAAGGAGATGCGTTTTATCGCCGCCTCAATCGAGCTGTTTTGGATCTGAATAAATTGTTTTTTTTCAGTGTTTGTCTGCAAATACTGGGTGTTTTTAGCCATGGCCGAGGGCAAACAAAAAAACACACTGAGTATTAACCCGTTTACCGGGGCATAACGGCGGTATTGCCGATTATTGTATCTACTTTTAATGGCGAAACTAAATCCTAGCATTAACAATAAAGCATTTAGAAAACCGAATGCATATTGAATAAAGGTGTTTTTACTAATTGCTAAGCAGGATTTTGTCGGCTTCATAGGTCACAGTGAATTGGTGCGCGCTGGCAATAAGGGCTAACGACTGTTCGGCCTTATCAAGTGGGAAACGTCCACTAATTTTGCGATCAAGCAGTTCTTGAGAAGCAATTTCTACAGGCTGTTCAATGTAACGTTGCATATGCGCTACTACGTCTTGCAGCGGTTGTTGTTCGACTTCCAGCCAACCGCCGCGCCAAGCCGGTAGCATAGGTAGCTGTTTGGATGGCAATCTACTGGCTTGTCCATTTTCGAGCAGAAGTTGTTCGCCTTTGGTTAGAGTGAACACGTCATCTGCGTTTATTTGCACTCGCCCCTCATAAACGGTAACCAAGGTGCGAGCATTGGTATGGTCTACATCAAATGAGGTGCCTAACACACGTATTTGCATGTCCCCCACATCAATGACAAACGGACGATTTTTATCTTTGGCAACATCAAAATATATTTGCCCTTGCTCCATTAGCGCATATCGAGACGTACTGGTTTGCTGCACATTTAGTTGGCTATTCGCATTCAAGTGAACTTGTGTACCATCTTGCAAAACTTGAGAGGAGCGAGCACCTACAGGGGCTTGAATTTGCTGTTGATAAACTGCGTGGGGTGCAGCGACTAATGGCGACGAATCATCGGGCTTATTTTGCAAAAACAATAAAAAAGCGCTAATAAGCGCGATACAGAACAGGCTCGCGGCTATGTTGGTTGGATTGAATTGATAGAAACTAAAAGTATGGGCTTTGTGGTTATTCTGGGACTTATTCCTGACCGCGTTTTTATCATCTGTGCTAGGTTTTTGACTAACATTCATTGCCGCAGTCAGTTCTGCTGATTGCATTAGTTGACTGATTTTGCGGTAAGCCTCTGCATTTTTGGGCGTGGTTAACCAGCGCTCAAATTCTACAGTTTGTTCAGCGTTAAGAGAGTCCTGTTGATCAAACCAATCTGCGGCTTGCTCTATTGTATGTTTATTCATGTACTGTTCTCAATGTACCAGATGATTTTGCATCAATTTCTTTATTAAACGTCTAAACATAAGGAAAGGTGACAATTTTTATGCTCATTTCCAATCATTTTTTTCCGCGCATAAAGCAATATCTACCATGGCACGATTAATGTGTTTTTTTACAGCCTCTAACGACAACCCCAGCTCCGTTGCAATTGCTTCTCTGCTCATCCCCTCTAGGCGGCGCATTCTAAATACTTGTTGTCTTAAGGGCGGCATCTCATCCATTACCTTTGACAGTATTTTTACTTGCTCGAGTTTAATGAAATCATCTTCTAATCGCTGACCTTGTGTATACTCGTCGACCATATCAGATTGGCTTAGATGTTTTTTTTCCGTACGCCAATGATCAAATAAAGCCGATTTAGCAACTGTAATTAAGTAAGCCAGTGGATTATTCAACCTTTGTTCTGAATCTTGTTTTAGGTTATTTCGAATCGTTCGCAACATGGTTTCTTGCAGCACGTCATTGGTCACATCAGCGTTTTGTGTTCGCGCGTGTACAAAGGTTCTGATTTTCGGCATCAGCTTAATGAAAGGATCGTTTTTTTTCATAACAGTATTCGCTCGAACTTATAAAGTCGAAATACGAGGCAATCCTAACCCTATATTTGGTGACACCAATAACACTTTGAAATTTATCTAAAAGTAAGACAAAACTGCTCAGTGAAAATTTGCTAGTCAGGCCAATCAATAGTCAGCATTACAACCACGCGGGAGCGCGATAATACGGTTTTATTGTGACAATTTAGTGACAAATTGGCGTTGAAAAAATATATAAAAAAACCTGTCCCCTTATTAATTTTAGCGCCGTCTTATGCGCAGAGAACCTTGATGGATATCGCCAACTTGAAGCCTGATATTCGCCATGAAAATTACTTTTATTAATGAGGAAACAGCCATGAAATTGAAACATTTCACTCTAACGTTAGCCGCGGTAAGTGTGCTTAGCGCCTGTAACATTGGCGACGACAATGACGCTGAAGTAAGTGCACTGCAAGCGCAAGTCGCACAACTGCAAACCGAACTCAACAACATAGACACAGCGAATGAAGCGGAAGTTGCCACTTTGAACGCGACTGTTGTTGCGATGCAAGCACAGATAGATGCTATGACTGCAGAGTTAGTGACCTTACAAGAAGCATCTAACAGTGCCTCAACAGATGAAGATATTGCTGCTTTGCAGGCTGAAATTGAAGCCCTGCAAACAACGTTAGATGCGTTAACGGCACAAGCCCCGGTATTAGGCAGCAATGCCACAACAGGTGCAAACATCCTACCTGAAGATGCAGATAAGGTTTTACGCTTTGCTATCTTTCCAGATACCCAAGGCCGAGATGATGACAACATGTCTTTGTATGTTGACGTTGATAAAGACGGTAATACCTTGTCGATTAAAGAATACGTTGGTGTCGATTACAATGGTGATGGTTATTATGATGCTGGAACTGAAAGTCAGAATGACGCGGTTAAAGCCAATGATTGGGATGAAGATGGTATTAGCTACTTAGTTAACGTTGAAGACCCTTTTCACCCGTATATCGAAGTAGATAGTGACGGCGAGCCCATAGTTGTTGCACCTGAAGATCGTAAAGATTTTGGTCCTGACTGGAAAGTGCTACCTTTACCTTTAGTAGAAGCGGTTACCGATAAAATGATTGAGCTAAATGTCGATTTGGTTCTAGCCACAGGCGACATTACCGAATACCGTGCTGAATCTGACTATGTGCAGTGGATGGAAAAAGTGGCAGGGCCACTAAGAGAAGCTGGAGTAAGTGTTTTCCCGGCACGTGGAAATCACGAAATCGTAAATGGTAGAAACTGGCCTGCATGGTTTACTAACGAACAAGAGTGGGAACGTCAGTCAGTCAATAATGTTTACAACGATATTAACCCTTATGAAGGTTACGAGCAGGTTGATTTTGACCAAGGTTATAAGCTGTATCAAGCATACACAGGTTCGTTAGTTCGTGAACATTTAGATAACGGTAAAGCAGTAGGTTTTCCTGGTGCAGAAGATTTGGTTTATTATTTTATTGAAGATAAAACCATGTTTATTGCTTTAGATTTCTACTTTGCAGAGCTGTATAGCAGCGCCTACAGAGGTACGTGGACAATTTTAAGAGAATGGTTAAAAGAAGTCATTACGGCCAATGCCGCAGAGGTTGATCATATTGTCGCTTTCGGACATGAACCGTTATCAACTAAAAAACGCCCACAAACTTATCAAGTCGAAATTTACGATGCCTATGTAGCAGATCGAATTGCTTTGCAAGAAGCTAAAGATGCGGCACAAGCAACGTTAGATAATGCCATTGCAAACAATGTGTCTGCTGAAGAAATTGCGGTTTATAGCAATGCTTTAGAAACGGTAACCAGCGCATACGAAGAACTAGAAGAGCCAAGTTTGAATGGTTACGATATAGGTCAATTAGGCTACTTGCAATTGCAGGATGAAGCCGAACCTGGATTGGCTGCGGACATATTAAACTTGTTCAACAATTACCAAGTTACTTATATTGCAGGGCATGATCACCAATATGCTCGTAGTTTAATTCATCCTACATCAGAAGATAAAGATACCGCCAATGGATTCACCCAAATTATTGGTGGTAACGCATCATGGAAGGCCTATGAAGATCTCTATGGTATGCACGATGATCACGAAACAGGCTTATTCATTAATAACTTCTACGACACTATTACAGGTGGGAATTTAACCAACAGTGAAGGTACCAAATACGCAAGTGTCAGTTCTGACCTTGGCAATGGTATTTCATTTGTACTTGTTGAAGTGAATGGCCGTCAAATTACCACTAAGGCCTATTACGCAGACCATAGCTTAACTGAAGTGGATATGAATTTGGGCGCGCATTATGATTACGATAGTAACGCTTGGTGCACCTATTCTGGCGATTACATGGTAGCAGGCGCTAGCACAACACAAACATGTGACCAAGTTGAGTGGCAAGTGTTAGATGAAAATACGCGCACCACAGATGCGACCGTACGAGTTGTAGCACCAGATCAAAACTACTACGCTCACTCTGAAGCGAAAACAGAAGATGGCTATGTTGGTTCTCAAGCAACCATCATTGATGGCTACAACCTTACGTATAACAGCTCATATGCCGCAACTGTTGGTGAAGTTGAGCGTCTTCGTGAATTGTTCTCCATGAGTTGGTTTGTCGATGAAGATGCCACTACTCTATCGGATGTGTTATTCCTAAGCGGAAATCAAACCCAGGAAGGTTCGTACTTTAACCAATATGGTGACCTAGTTACGCCTATCATCGATGTAGACGCAGGTGTTTTAGCGCAAGGTGAGTCTGCGTCGTTAACCTATGTTAACCAAAACGGTGAGCAAGTGAATAATCCAACCCACACAACGCGTGATGGAATATTTGTCAAAGGTACTGATATTGAAGCATCGTTAAATCCATCGCTTGCTAATGGTAACCCGAGTGGTAATGATGCTAATTGGAATGGCCGCTACCTAGCTGATGGTTTAGATTTTGCCGACGCCATGACATTAGTAATGACCGCGCCTGAAGGATATACTTTGACTGATTTAACCATCGGCCGTTTCGATGAAGCAACTCAATCATGGGTACCCGCGTTTAGTGATGAATGTTATATCGAGAGTGGTTATTCTGACCATTACTCTACCTATTACAGAATCACAGACCAACACCCAGAAGGTGGTTTCCAAGTGTCCAATTGCCAACAACGCTACTGGGGCTATGTTAAAGATAGCAACACAATCTGGGGATTTGTGCACACCGACGGTAAATTTGCAGTCATAGAAAAGTAAGATTGAATATAAAATCTATTCACCCAATGAAGGCATAAACAAGCTTACATTGGGTTATTTAAAAAGCCTATCGTGACGATAGGCTTTTTTTGTAGCGCTTATACGGACTTTATAAAATCGATAATATAAATAGCAAAGGTTCAATATCCAGGGTATTTATTCCATATGGCATTATCAAAACTCTGGTTTGACGCATAAGGACCAATGCCCCAAGTTGGAAATTCAAACAAATCTTTGGCTATCTCTGCGATGGTTTCGGATAATTCCAGCTGTTGAACAAGTTGCTGATCAATACTTGTCACGCCATAAAGCGCTCCCCATAAATTGCCAGAGATAGCTCCAGTAGAGTCAGAATCGCCATCATGGCTTACGGATATGCTCATCAGATGATTAAAATCATTGGCGACTATTGCACAATATAATGAAATGGCGAGTGCCTCTTCGGCTATCCATCCTTCACCCATTTGTTGAATCGTTTTTGCATAATCGCTTTGTGTTTTCGATAGACTTAAAGCTTGCTCGATGGCATTAATGGTTTCTTCAGCGCTGCGTTGTTCTTTAAGTATTGGGATAACGGAAAGTGCGGCGTCGACTAAGGTGTAACCGTCTAATATCTGATAAATGATGGCGGAAAATGCCCCCGCGGCCAAATAGCCAGTAGGATGACCATGAGTAAGTTGTGCGGTATTACAGCCAAGCTTAAAACACTCCTCAAGGGTAAAACTGTCTTTTAAGCGCCAGCAAAATAAACCGATAGGCGCAACACGCATCACCCCCCCACAACCTTTACTGTCATTGAATGCTAACTCTTCAAATCCCCCTGCTGTGCTGAGTGCATTTAGGCAAGTGTTACCGGGGGCGCGCTGGTCGTGGAGCTCTCGGTATTGCCAAAGAAATCCGTCATTGCTTATGGTTAAATTACTCGGCGAGGAGTGGGACTGGGTTTGTAACCAGCGCTGATAAGCATGACCAATACAGCCTAACCACGAAGTCGCGCCTTTATGCTTCCCCCGCACATAAGCCCTCAACAAACCTTCTGCGGTAAAAAGCGTCATCTGGGTATCGTCTGTAATCGCCCCAACTTTGCCATAAGCTGGTAACAATGATGTGACGCCTTCTTTGCCATGCAAGGCAAGAATGCGTTCTCGTGATATGAATTCTACAGGCGCGCCAAACGCATCACCTATAGCCCCGCCAAGCATACAGCCAATGAATTTATCATGTATTTCAGAATTGATTGATTCAGACACGGTATTCCCTATTTATTAACCACTGGCAACTCTAAACCTCCCTTGTCGAATTCAAAGCGGTTTGAGAGCCTAAATTTTGTGTTTTAGAAAGTATACTATCTTTCATTTTATCTAAGTATATTAGTCCGTTACATCGAATTCATTTAACTCTATCAAATCTCGCATAAATGATTTATCCGCTAAAGAATTAGAAACAAGGGTTGAAAATTCTTTTGGGGTTAGCTGAATTCCAAAACCTTATAAGACAGAAAATACTGCAGACAGTGTGCAATGGGCATTCGCAATGGTGTCCACGCCTGATAAAGCTGAATATCGAAAGTTAGATCTCGAGATTATAGGCAAAGCGCTTTTACCATCTCTGTGGTAAATACTGGGTGAAATACAAGGGCATCACGATATTGGTTTGTTCTAACGCTGATGAGCCTTGTGTGCCAGTTAACTTAAAGGTTTTACTTGGTGCACATTTTTCAACGTAGGATGCCAGCGATTTTGCTCTTGTACGTTTGCCACTTTTTACTTCTACAGGGATGATATCTCCTTTATCTGTTGCCAAAATAAATTCGATTTCGGCGCGGGCGTCATTCCATGAATAACTTGGTTCAACGCCAATGGCAGTGAGCTCTTGCTGCACAAAGTTTTCTGCCACATATCCCCTGTAATTATAAACAGATAGCTCATAGTTTTGTTGCTTGATCTCTTTATAACTGCTACCCAGCATATGATTGAGCAGGCCCACATCAAACATAAACAGCTTAACCATATTCTCTTTTTTATAGGCCGCAAGAGGTGATTTCGGCAATCCTTCAATAGGATAGTTTGGCAAGGCTAAGCGGCAACTATTAAGCCAATGGATTGCGGTTTCAAAATCGCTATAACGAGATTTACGCTCAAGAACATGTTTAAATTTGAAGCGTTTAACGGACTCATCGCTCACAAGTGATAACTGCGCTGGAATGCTATTAAACACCGATTCAATTATTGTGGCATCGACCTTGCCCGCGTATTTACCAAAATCGCGACGATAACCTTCAACTAAATCGGCATGAATCTTACTGACTCTTTCAACACGCTCTAGAATGCTTGAATCCTTAAACTGATACCAAGCAGAAACTGCTTCCGGCATACCACCCGTAAAAAAGTAGTCCGTCAGTTTATCCATCAATTTAGTGTGCACCGCAGGTGTGCTTGCTTGACTATCAAACGCTTTGATCAGCGCTTGCTCGTTTGATGCATAAATAAATTCTTGGAAGGTCAGTGGTCGTAAATTGTATTGTTCTACCTTGCCAACAGGGAAGGTGTTGAGCAAACCAATATTCGAGCCGCTGGCCGCGACAAAATAGGAAGGTGCTTTTTCAGCAAAAAACTTTAGTGAGGTAACGGCGCGTTCACATTCGCCAATTTCATCTAAGATCAGCAGGTCCGTTTCTGGGTTAAACGCCTGATTGGTCAACAGCTCAATGTTCATTAGTAGCTCGTCAGGTGACAGTGAGCCATCGAACGCTTCTTTGTAGGCAGGATTTTCAAGAAAGTCGATACGAAGGATGTTGGTAAAGGTGTTTCCAAACAACTCCTGCAGCAGATAGGTTTTACCCGTTTGTCTTGCGCCATCGATCAATAATGGCTTGCGCACAGGTTGGTTTTTCCATGCAATTAGGGCGTTGAGTAAGTGACGCTGCATTGTCATTTCCTGCCAATTAAGATTGTTAACAGCCTATACTATAACCTATTTTACATTTTTACGCGCAGAAAAGTGTAGAATTTTACATTTATATGCGCATAAAAGTGTTGTTTAGTTTGTTTAGTTTGTTTAGTTCTTGAACAGGTAGCATTCATAGTGAAACTATATTTTCAATATCATTATAAAAATGAAGTTTTAGTTTCGCTTTTTCTCCGGTTTTAAGCTGTCAACCATCAAATTGCTAAAAATTCGAGGTAGAGCGAGCCTAGATCTGAGCAGTTCATGTCGATCCGATCGACATATCAATTTCATGTGTCGATGCCATCACATATAAAGACTTAATCTCGTTATCCTCTTGAGAGTAGAGAGAAAAAATAAAGCATCGTTTGATTCAATGTAGTTCAAGTAATTAACGATTCTATCCAACGGCCAATTTAGCAGTCTTATTCCACATTGCAACGGTATGATTTAACTAAAGACTTCGTTAGAGGTAAAATTCAATTAACTAACGAAGTCCCACTGCGTCCCCACACCCTATAAGGCTTTGTGGGACTTAGTGATACCTTATGATTTCCTACTCGATATTCTGGATCTGCTTATTGAGTAGCGGGTTAGGCCCTAACAAAATCAATTGTTTATCGAAAAGAAACCGTTCAAAAATGCCTGTTTGCCCACCAAACTGCCCACCACTTGCCTATGGCTTTTACGAAATCTTAGTGGTTAGCAATGGAAAAACAGTGCCGTTTTTATGCTGCTGTTAGAGCTAAAACATAGCAGTTTTGAAGGGCTTTATGGAGTGATTTTTCAACACATCATCCGTTGTCGGATACAATAGTATCCAATTTCTGTTTTATTTTGCTATAATGGACATAACTGTATTCACTTTGTCTTTGCGGATGAATTTTACCTTACTTGATGATACCGATGTAAGCCAAGCTTATGCGACTTATTTACGTGAGTTACGCAAGCAGGCAAAGCTGTCACGAGCGGCGCTTGCTGAGCGAAGCTGTGTACCTGCGGCCACCATTAAGAAATTTGAGCTGACCGGGCAAATTTCATTTCGCCAATTGTTGTTGCTATGGCAGACACTTGATTCGCTAGATAGGCTTTATCAGCTCACGCAACCTAGCAAAGAACGCGCTGCTATACCCACGAGTATTGATGAGGTGCTAAAAGATGAGTTTTAAACCGATTCAGAAGCTTAATGTTACTCGTACGCTAAGCTCAGGTGAGCAGATCTCTGTTGGAGTCTTGGCGCAGAATCGGCAAGGCGCTTTTTTTCAGTATGCAGACAGCTATTTGCAGCAGTTTGGCAACTTATCACCTTTTACCTTGCAGTCGAACGCGCAAGTTCAAGTCGCTCCTAAAGCGCCGCACCAAGGTGTACATGGCGTATTTGGAGATTGTTTACCCGATGGCTGGGGCATGTTGTTACAAGATCGTATTTTCCGGCAAAAGGGCATCCTACCTAATCAATTAACTGCGATGGATAGACTGGCCTTTGTCGGTGATAAAGGCATAGGAGCATTGTCTTTTTCTCCGGTGTCTGAGTTTTCAGCCACCACGCACGCGGATATTGATTTAGCGACGTTAGGCTTAGAAGCACAAATGTTGTTCGATTCTTCGATGTCAGATTATATGGATGATAGTCACGATGAGTTAGATGGGCATACGCAACAGGTGTTGGCCGCATTAGTCGCTGGAGGTAGTTCGGGTGGGGCAAGGCCTAAGGCGCAAATTTATATGCCTGCTGGGGAAACTCAGCATTGTCGAACCTTTGCAAAGCCTAGTGATGAGGCTTGGCTGATTAAGTTTACCTCTAAAAATCTCGCGCTCGGCCATGAAGAAGGTTTGTGTGAGGCGGTTTATTTACAAATGGCAGAAGTTGCTAAGTGTCAACCGCCGCAATGGCAACTCATTGAAGCACCACCTACAAGCGGTGCGGTTGCCTGGTTGGCGCTTAAGCGCTTTGATTATGTCACGGAGCCGACCAATTTAAGCGGCAATCGCAGTTCAGGTCGATTGCATATGCACAGCGCTTGCGGGCTGCTGGATGCAGACTTTCGAACGCCAAGTTTAGATTACATTGATTTAATTAAGGCCAGCCGTCAGTTGTGTAAATCGCCAGCCGCTGGGCAGCTGCAATTTCGCCGTGCCATTTTTAACCTGCTGTCGTCTAATCAAGACGACCACAGTAAAAACTGGGCGTTTTTGCAAGCAGATGACGGTCAATGGGATCCTGCCCCTTTTTACGATGTTACCTACAGCCCACATCCATTCAACGAACACGCCACTGCGTTCGGAGGTTATGGTAAAGCACCACAGCTTAAGGTGATGCAAAAACTTGCTACCAGTGCTGGCTATGGGGGTTGGCATGAGGCAAGGCAAGTCATTGAAGAAGTCGCAGAAGCCATCAGCCAATTTACGTATCTGGCACAGCAGCAAGGGATCAGTAAAACGACAGCATCTGCAATTACTAAAACACTGGAGCAGCGCAAACAGGAAAATGCCGCGCTTTATTATCGCTAAGGCTCATCCTAATGCTCAGGTAAACGGTGTTTGTGGCAGGGGCGTTTTTACGCTCCTGTTTTAAGCTCCTTTGCGCAGCACAAACATGTGGTACCCAAACTCGCCTAGGTAACGTTCATAAATCGCAATTTCTCGCTCGATATCTGCGATGGCGTTTGAATTTGGCATGCTTGCTTTTACTTCTGCCACTCGCGCTTTGAGTGGTTGATAGTAATCGTGCCATGCTTGTTCCCTTAAGGTGAAATGATCAATCACTTCAAAGCCTGCTTGGCGCATTTGGCTTAAGCGTTTTTCGATGGTTTGCATATCTGGGTATTCACCTTCCCAGAATGCAACCGACTCTTGGCTTGGGTTATCGGTTAACCAGATCAAATCACTGGCGACCATATAGCCGCGATTAGTCAGTAGTTTACTCCACTGGGTTAACGCTTGCTCGACACCCATTATGTAAGCCGCTGCTTCAGACCAGATGCAATCAAAGCTTTCAGGTGTAAAAGGCAGATCCGTCATGCTGGCGCAGCTTAGAGTAACGCGGGTATCTAACCCCTGCTCAGTGAGGCGTTCACCAAGTTCATCCAGCGCACTTTGCTCGTTATCCACTGCTACAATCTCGGCTTGGGTGTGCTTTGCCAATAACCGGGTTGAAAAGCCTTTGCCGCAGCCAATATCAATGATCTTGGTAGGTATTATTGGTAGTGTGGACAATGCTTTTAGTGTATCGGCATCAGAACTCGGCCCCCAGCGTTCTAAGCGTTGGAATACCGTCATAAAATCGGCCATGTATTGATCGTGTTCGTTCATATCTTTTGATAACCATTTCAAATGCAGGGCTTGTTGTTCATTAAAGCCTTGCTGCTTTAACCACTCCAGATGGGCATCTGGTGCTAATTTATCGGTCTGTTGGTGCCAAAGACGCAGCGAACCTTCACCAAGCATGGCGGCAAGTAACGCGCGAGCTTGTTGCTTTTTAGCGATGTCTTCGTCCAGCTGCTGCAAGCGCTTTTCAAGTACAGAGCGCTGCACCTTGCTGTCCAAAAAGGATTTACATTCCTTAAGTGTTAAACCGCCCACTTGCAGTTGTTGCAACAAGCGCAACTGCTGAACATCTTTATCTGAATACAGTCGATAGCCGTTGGTTTGGCGAACACCCTGCAACAAACCTAGCTTCTCGTAGTAGAGCAAGGTTGACCGTGACAGCCCGACTTTTTCAGCTAACTCAGAAATGCGATACACAGATAAAACGTCCTTTCCGTTCTTTTTAATAATGGCGCGGCTGGCTCAAACAGACCAGAACACGAATGACGATAAACTATGAAGTTATAGACAGGTCAAATGTTGTTAGCAAAAAATATCGTTCAGTTTTGATTGGTTGAAAGCTTGAATGCCGCTTTCAGGTCTACAAATTGTCACCTATGAAGTCATTTTGTATAGACCTCGAACCGCTGGATTTTCCCGTTTGGTAAAACGCATAGACGAGTACTCAACTTGTATTGCACACTTTTACGCGCATAAAAGTGCGGAATTTTACATTTTTATGCGCATAAAAGTGTAATTTGGTTCTTATTGAGTATAAAACAGCCCTTTAATAGCTATCTTTCTTCTCTGAAGCTGACCTTGCTGGCCAAGTTTTAGTCATGTGGATATGGGCTACTGCTGCACTTATTTTTTATTCAGCAATTGGATGTCTTGCAGCTTTCTTCCCAGCTCGTCATCACGGGCAACCTTGGTTAGGTCGTCTAACAAGCCTAGGACTGCCAAAACCTTAACGTAGTGACCAAGTGAAACGGAAGGATCACCTTTTGATATTTTACGTAGTGTTGGCTTAGAAATCCCTGTCCTACTATGCATCATTTCTTGAGTAATGCCGCGTCTCTTCATCGCCAATGTTAAGTTTTCTCCCAAGATGTTTAACATCTTCCTTTGTCTAGGGAATATGACCGCAGTGCGTTTTGATTTTGGCTCGACAGTATCCATAGTGAAACTATATTTTCTTAAATATTAATTTAGTGAAATTATAGTTTCACTTTTATCTTCAAGTTGTAAAGCAATAAATTGCCAATCTCTCGAAGTAAAGTGAGCCAAGATCTGAGCTGGTCATGTCGATTTTTTACTGTTTTTTCGACATGTCTTTCTTGTGTGTCGATACACTCGACATATAAACACTCCATCCATACGACTCACCAAAACCGAGTTTTGAGTAGGAAACTTCAAAGCAGTACGCCATCCTTTGGGCTTTAGGGGCAGTTTGGGCAACGCCTTAGTTCACGCCACTTAGCCAAACACTAACCCTGCCCACAGAGCATTTATTGTTTTGGGCACTATCTACAAACTGGGGCAAGTAGCTACCTGTACCCTTAGAAAGCTGCACGATCTGGGCATTTATCTACCTACTGCGTCCGATTAGTACTGGCAAACTCCTAACTGAACTTAACAGATCAGTGAGGAAGCAAACGATGAACCCAACTACACAATCATCCACCGCATCAACAAACCCAGCGCGTCAGCAGCGGATTTTGCGCTTGCCCGAGGTAAAGGCCAAAACAGGCTTTGGCCGCAGCACCATTTATGCCCTGATGGCCAATGGTGAATTTCCGCGATCCATCCGGATTGGCGCGCGTGCCGTGGGCTGGTTAGAAAGCGATATCGACCAGTGGATTGAAACCCGCCGTATCGGTGCTGCTTATGGCCGTGGATAAACCATCAGCATCAACCGCTTTACCTGCCAATGAGTTGAATAACAACATGCCAACATTACCGGCTGGTTTTGCCTATAACGCGCAAAACTGGCTGGTGATGCAACCAGCGGGTCAAGATAGCCCAGTCAAAATCTGTTCTTGGCTGCAAGTAGCTGCTCGTACTCGCGATCCGCAAGGGGACAACTACGGCTATTTATTGCACTGGTTAGACGATGACAATCGCCATCGCTATTGGGCCATGCCAGCAGAACTATTGGCCGGAGACGGCAGCGAGTACCGCCGAATCCTACTCAGCCGAGGCATGCGGCTAAGCAACAGTGTCAAAGCGCGGCAGTTGCTCTCCCTGTTTATTCAACAAATGGGCGAACTGGCCACGCAAAAGGCCATCAGCGTGAACTGCATTGGCTGGCATCACCACGCTTATGTGCATCCGCGCCTCACCTTTTACCCAAGCGAACACAGTAACAACCTGCGCATGGTGCTGCAAACCATGCACCCGATAGAAGGCTTTATTCAACAAGGTAGTAGCGATAGTTGGCGGCAGCACGTTGGCCGTTATTGTCTGGATAACCCGCTATTAATTGTTGGTGTTTGTGCTGCTCTGGCTGCGCCTTTGTTGCATTTGTGCGGGGTGGATGGTTTTGGTTTACACCTCTACGGTGCCAGCAGTACTGGTAAAACCGCAGCGCTGTATCCAGCATTATCGGTGTGGGGCGAGCCTAATCAACTGCGCCACAGTTGGCGTGCCACGGCCAACGGTTTAGAAGGCACAGCATTAGCGCATAACGATGCCTTGCTGGCGCTCGATGAAATGGGCGAAGTTGATCCAAAAGAGGCGGGAGATGTCGCTTATATGCTTGCCAATGGCCAAGGTAAAACCCGTGCAGGCAAATACGGTGAAATGCGCTTACCCGCCCGTTGGCGTTTAGTGTTTTTATCTACTGGTGAAGTGACGCTCGAAAGCCATCTTGCCAGTATCGGCAAGCGCGTAAAAGCCGGCCAGCAAGTGCGCGTGATTGATCTCAGTGCCGATGCCGGAGCGCAAATGGGCGTGTTTAACCATAGCCATGACATGAACGCCGCTGATTTAGCCGATCACCTAAAACAGCAAAGTCGCCAACATTACGGCTGCTTGGCTTTGGACTGGTTACGGTATTTAACGCAGCACAGCGCGCAGGTGCGCCCCGTTTTCCAAAATGTACGCCAACGTTTTTTAGCCAGCTTACCACCCGAGGCGGACGGCCAAGTGCGTCGAGTTGCCGAAAAGTTTGCCTTACTGGCCAGCGCTGGGTTGTTAGCCATTCAAGCCAAAGTACTCGATTGGCCAACCCAAAGTGTCGAAGCCGCCTGTTTAAGCCAGCTTAACCAATGGATACTCGCCCGCGGTGGTGTGGCTGCCAATGAAGACCAACAAGCCATTCGCCAGGTGCGCAGCTTTATTGAGCAGCATGGCGAAAGCCGCTTTACGCCCAAACAAACCGGTTACAGCAGCCAAGTACGCCAACGCGCCGGTTGGCTTGACTCTACAGGCCCACAAACCCTCTACTTGTTTTACCCAACCGGCTGGCGTGAAGCCACCGAAGGCCTAAGCCCAGATCGCGCCGCCAAAGCACTGATGGCCGCAGGCTACCTAGTCCCCGATGGTAACCGACCGCAGCGAAAAGTCAGCCTGCCCGACAATACCCGCCCACGCATGTACTGCGTGAAAGGCAGCATCTTGGATGACTAAAAAGGCGATGAATCCTGTGTAGGCTTGTCACCTTTCAGTGAACCGCCAGTCAACCTAAAGGCTTGGCTAGGTTTAAAGGCTAAGGCAGACAATACCGTTAGTGTACTGGTTGTGTACTTGCTGTGATTGGTGATCGCCATTGCACTGAATGATTGAAAATATTCTTGAGATCTAATCAGTAGATGATAAGATATGGTTTATGTATAAATGTACAGTTATGAGGGGCGCATAATGGAAGATCTTAAATTGGGTTTCAATTCTAACGATATACCGACAACGCTGGTTAACAATACATCGCCAAATGATTCTTGCGCATCGTTCTACTTTCGTCAGGATGGTGAGTACTATCTGCTTTGGGTCGAGCACCAAAAAGTTGAGTATCGAGAGAGTGATGACTTACCAAGGTATGCCATAAGCTGCGCCATCAACGAAGGGGATGATGAATATCCCGAAATTTACAGCGACACATCCCAAAACGATATTTTTAGATCCGATGACGTTAAAGACTTGATCGCTTATTTCCATTCTTAGGTTTCATCTTCAATTTTTGTTAGTAGAGAAATATGAAAAACCTCAAACAATCGCGCTGCGTGATTGGCATTAAAGGGCAAATGCCCGACCCCGATTTCCCCGTTGATATCTGGTTCGATTCGCTGAAATCGGTGGCCAATGTGCTGTCGAAAGAAAATCAGCAGTTGTTAAAAGTAATCGTCGAGCAACAGCCGAAATCGGTCACTGAGCTGGCCACGCTGACTGGCCGAGCTGTCAGTAATGTGTCGAGAACACTGAAAACATTGGGCAAGTACAACTTAGTTGAAATGCAAAGTACAAAAAACATGCTTCGCCCTACCGTCACCCATCAAGAATTTTTAGTAGTAGTTAATAATGAACAATAAAACCAACGTCCTTCTACAAGCAGAAGAAATGATTAAGCCCCTAGCACTTGAGCATGTGCCACAAGACAGTGACGTTGAAGCGGTAATTGATCAATGGTTACACGCCATTGCGACCGATAGCCAGTTTTACTGTAATCCAGAAATCAGCAAGCCAGAACAGCTCAAAGAGCGTGTAATCAGCCTGCTACAACAAAATGGTTTATACACAACGCGTAACGCGTTCTTTAATGATGTGTTTGGTGCTTTAAAGCTAAAGCCTGATTTTGACGCTAAGTTTCGTTTTATAGACTTATTTGCAGGGATCGGTGGGGTTCGACTCGGTTTTCAACAAAACGGCGGCGTTTGTGTTTTTTCTTCCGAATACGATAAGGCAGCTCAAAAAACATATAAAGATAATCACGGAGAATTTCCTTTCGGTGATATAACTAAAATACCTGAAAATGAAATACCTGAGCATGATGTATTATTGGCTGGTTTCCCTTGTCAACCATTCTCAAATGCTGGAGTGTCAGCAAGAAATTCGGTCGGTAAGAAGCATGGATTTCTTTGTGAAACTCAAGGCACACTTTTCTTTGATGTAATGCGTATAGTTGACGAGCGAAGGCCTAAAGTTGTTTTTCTTGAAAATGTTAGGAATTTAGAAAGACATGATAAAGGTCGTACTTTTCAGACTATAAAAGATACCATAGGAAAAAGTGGTTATAGTTTTTTTTACAAAGTGATTGATTCTAGCTCAGTAGTTCCTCAGCGAAGAGTTCGTTGTTATATGGTCGCTATTCGATCTGATATACCTAAGGATTTTTGTTTTCCAGAGTTTGGTGGTGATCCAAAACCTCTTAGGTCAATACTTGAAGAATCCGTAGATGAGAAATATACCATTTCAGATAAATTATGGCTTGGCCACATAAATAGAACAAAAAGGAATTTAGAAAGAGGAACTGGTTTTACAGCTCACACAGCAAATTTAGATAAACCCTCAAATACAATTGTTGCTCGTTATGGCAAGGATGGAAAAGAATGCCTCATTCCCCAGGAAGACAAAAATCCTCGGCTTCTTACACCGAAAGAGTGTGCCAGACTGCAAGGATTTCCTGAGGAGTTCATTACTCCCATTGCTCGTACACCGGCTTACAGGCAATTTGGTAATTCAGTCGTTGTTCCAATTATTCAGGAAATAGCAAAAAAAATCAGAAGGGATATCCTATGAGTTTCCAAACATACTGTGACTTGATTCGTGATGATCAGAAAGTAAAAACAGAGAAAACATTATTACTAACATATACAAACTCTAAGGGGGAGGCTTTCAGTATATCGCCTGAGAGTATCAAGCTTTTTCTTTCTTTTTTGCTCGATAATTATGATGTGGTTCATTCTGCATGGGATAAGGTGCCAACTAGAAAAGATTACATTTATCAATATGAAGAGAAATCATATCGAGAAATATATAAAACAGCATCAGATGAAGAGTTGAAAATCATATCTTCCACAGGAAGGAGTCAAACAAAGGCACTAACAAAGCTAATTTCGAAATTGATTGGATTTCTAACTGAATCAACATATGAATCACCGGAAGTAAATACTTTTTTTGAAGAGGATCGCCTACGATTGGCTCTTGAAAAGTGGGGTGATTTTGTAGGAATGAACACATCGAATACAAAAAATCTATCGAAATTTAATATAAAAAATCAGTTCAGATCATGGATGATAAATAAAGGGCTGTCTGAAAGAACTGCATCATCTTATTCTGGGTCAGGTATCAATTATTGTGATAAGTACATAAATAAAATTGGCGTAAATGTAAGCAGTTTTTATCAATTAAAATCTGGACAAGTGTTGGATGCGTTAAGGGAGCTTGAGCAAGTAGCTGAATGGTTGCAAGCCGATAAAAGTGGTAATTCTATGTATAGTGCAGCTTGCAAAAAACTAGCTGAGTTCTTGGCTGAAGAGCATTCTAATTCATATACTAGCTTATCCAAACCATTCCTCCTTCTCGCTGGCATCTCAGGTACAGGTAAAACCCGCTTTGTGCGTGAGCAAGCAAAAACCTCGGGGCAGTTTGCTGAAACTTATTGTTTAACCTCGGTACGCCCTGACTGGCATGAGCCGAGTGATTTACTCGGATATATTTCACGCCTAAATGGCGCTGCGGAATACATCACTACTGATGTATTGCAGTTTATTGCCAAAGCTTGGCGTGCCATTGCTGATAGCGGCTTAACCGTTGCAGTGCAAGAGAGCGAAGACCAAGGGGAGCGCTTAGCCGTAACAGGTGAACGTGATGAGTTAGATAAGATACTGCCTTACTGGCTGTGCTTGGATGAAATGAACCTTGCTCCTGTTGAGCAGTATTTTGCTGACTATTTATCGGTACTTGAAACTCGTGAATGGACTTGGACAGGTGATAGCTTTACCTACAGCTGTGATGCGCTATTAAAACCCGCGACCATTAAAGAAGCTGCGGATAAAGCAAAGCTGCGTGAAGCGCTGGGCTTTGAGGGTTCGCAATACGATGAGCTGTGGGCCGACATTTGCCAATATGGTTTAGGTATTCCGTTTAACCTGCTGGTCGCAGGCACAGTGAATATGGATGAAACCACCCATGGCTTTTCACGCAAAGTGATTGACCGAGCACTGAGCTTTGATTTTGGTGCGTTTTTCCCTAACGATTATAACGACTTTTTCACCCCAACCAGCTGCAATAAACGCCTTAGCTATCCTATTTGGTCAAATGCCAGCAAAGCAGATTTAGCTGATACTTTTGATGTTGATGGTACAAAAACGGTTGCGTTTTTATCGGCCGTTAATGCAGTGCTAAAAAATACACCATTTGAATTGGCGTTCCGTGCGCTCAATGAGCTGCTACTTGCGGTTGCCAGCAGCCAACCACAAGATGACCTGACCTTAAAAGCCGTGTGGGACGACTTTATGATGTGTAAGGTTCTGCCGCGTATCGAAGGCGATACCGACAAACTGACTACATCAAATCGTAAGGATTTGCTGGAAGAGCTTAGCGATGTGCTTTCAGACCAGTTAGCCCCTATTTGGTTAGCGTCTGAAACGGACGAAACCAATCAACGCCCTGACTTGTATCGTGAGAAAATCGTGGCCGACGGTGCTACTGATGAGGAAAAAGTACTTCGTATACCTTGCCGTTCAAAAGCTAAGTTGCAGTGGATGAACGGGCGATTAGCCAGTGCCACCTTCACCAGTTTCTGGCCTTAATGGGTTGTTGTTTGATGCTTTTTGCAATGAATGCAACCCATAGAAAACCGTACAGCGAAGGCGTAAGGAGTGGTAGGGAATGCCAGAGTTAATACGATTACAAACCCCCGACTTTGAGTTTTCAGTCTGGGCGAATGATATTAGCCAGCGGTTGCATGTGTACCAGAATACAGTGGCGCACAGGGCGAGCGCTAATGATGTACAACCTAGCTATGAATTGCGCTTTGCGCCAGCAGCGCAGCTGAGCAATGCTATTGAACCGCAAGGGCTAGTTGCAGATGATCTGGTACAAAGTGGGTTAGATGAAAGTGACTTAGCCGAAAATGATCTTGTTGCCAATGGCTTAGCGAAACACGCTGAGCTTACATTAAATTCCCCGCTGTTTTTTGAGAATACTCAGTACCAGTTTGAGTGGGTCTTTTTTAGTGAAGTAACTCATGCGCGGCTAACTCACCGAAGCCAAAACGTGAATGAGGCATTTCGTTTTGCTCCCGAAGTAAAAACCGCAAGGGGCGTAGTGCCCGCACGTTTAACCGGCACCATTAATACCGGTAATGATGTGGGCTGGTTACGTTTGCCACTTACCTTTGAACACAATGGCAAAACACAGACTCAGCACATAGCCTTTGAAGTGCTACCAACCAAAATGGCACTTCACCAAGACTTGCCCGCCATGTACCAAGCTATAGACAAAGTGTACCCTCTTTGGCGCTTTAGTTTGGTCGAAAAAACCGAGCAAGATGCAGCGACAAGCCAGCATCGTGGGCATTTTCCACTTATGTGGTTAGCTAATTTTGCCGCGTTACGGGCGCGTTTTGAGCAAGGCTTAAAAGTGATTTGTGCCGCACCACATAGCCGTTTGCAACCGACGGTAGCCAATATTAAAGCGGCCAAATTAAAAGGCCGCCTGCCACATAAGTTAGCCGAGAAAGTTAAGCAAGACTTTGCTAATGGCCAGTACGATAAGCGCTATTCGGTCGAAAAAAAGCAACTGAGTGTCGATACCCCAGAAAACCGCTTTATTAAAATGGCGGTGAGTAAAAGCAAGCGGCAATTAGCGGAGTTTGAACAAAAGCTTAGGCAGAGTAACCAAGCACCAGAACGGCAACGGTTGTCAGATTCATTTTTAAATGAGCTGCATAGTTGGCAAAAACCGTTGCAAAAAGTATTAAGTCAAAGTTTTTTAAAAGAGGTTGGCGCATACACAGGGTTAAACCGTGAGTCGTTAGTACTTCAGCAAAAAACCGGTTACAGCGCGGTGTATCGTATTTGGCAGGAGCTGAAATTTTATTTAGATGTGTTTGGTAATCAGTCGAGCATTTCAATGAAATCAGTAGCCGAGATTTACGAAGTGTGGTGTTTTTTGTGTTTGAAACAGATTTTAGAGCAGGATCTCGGCTTCGAATTGGTTGAAAACAGCGCGACTAAGCTCGCCCAAAATGACTTTTTTGAGTACCAACTAAAAGATGGTTTTGCTGGAGCTTTTCGTTTTAAACGCAGCGATGGTGTGACCGCTAGGCTGGCACACGAGCCGAAATTTACCAAAAAGGGGCAATCAATCCGCTCGTACTTGGTTAACCAAGAGCCGGATATAGTGTTGGAAGTGACACTGCCTAAAAGCGCTGATTTAACGAAAGCAGACTCATTAGAAGAAAAGCAGTTTATTTGGCTGTTTGATGCCAAGTACCGTATTAAAACTGAGAAAAACCGCTTTGATGACAGCAATGAAGATATCGAAAGTAAGGATTACGTACCAGACGATGCCATCAACCAAATGCACCGTTATCGGGATGCCTTGATTCGTCTATCAGAGCCCCGTTTTTCAGAGCCGCGCTTGCCTGAGTCACCATCCAGTAAAATCGAAGGACAACCTTCTAAAAAAAGCCGCCCAGTTTTTGGTGCGTTTGCTTTATACCCAGGTTTTTTTGATCCAGCCACAGCACCCAACCCCTACGCAGCCGCGATAGAAGAAGTGGGTATTGGCGCATTTGCCCTCTTACCTAGTCAAAATGGGCCTAGCCAAAACGAACTTAATCAAACTGAATCAACCCAGACTAAGAGTCTTTATTCCGGCCACCAGTGGTTGCTAGAGTTCTTACAAGCGCAAATTGGCACAGCGCCGAATGCACAAACAGAGCAAAACAATGAAGCCATGTATCCTGTGGCTGGCATGGCGGAAAGGCTCTACGTACAAGAAGCCGCACGCATACCGTATTACGGCATGCGCCAAGTACTGTACCCTGATTTGACGATGACAGTGGCATTGGGTGGGCAGCGTGGCCGTGATAATGGCTACTTTGAACAATTTGAGCAAGGCACAGCGCTGTGGTATCACCTGCCGCAAAGCACGTTTTTGCAGAAATTTAAGCAGCATATTGCCGAGGAAATTCGCTATTTAGCGTTGGCGTCTACCTCAGACACTCAAAGTTCATCCAAGCAAATTGACAAACTTTGGCCGGTTAAACGAGTCACAGTGTTACCACGCTACGCCATTACCGAAGAGCAAGCGGGCAAGAAGTCAGGTTCTGCTGATTTGTATTATTTATTTGAGTTAGGCAAACCACTGTCACTGCAAACGCCAGTGACCAACGTGCCACATCGCCCAATTAAAAACTCCATGAAACTCACCACCTTAACTCGCCTAGAGAGCGTCACTAAGTTTACCGAGGTGGAAAAAGTGTACGAAGCGGCAATGGTGTGAGTAAGGGAGTGTTATCAATTATGCAGAAGGTTAAGAGAATGACAGCCAATACCGCTAATGTTCGACTCAGTGATTGGCTTTTCTCAATCGTAGTTAATGAGTAGGTGAGAGTAAAATGATCAATACTGCGTTTAGGGTCTTACTAACCGCCAATGCTACATCACTGCTGGTGATTATCTTTTTGGTTCAAAAAGGTGTCACGCTGGGCCAATTATTCGGTGGAGTAGACTTTTTAGGTTGGACAGCCGCACTTCCGAACGCAGTCTCTTATTTGTTTTACCTAGCAATACCAATGCTATCAACGCGTTTGAGCATTTGGCTAAGTAAATACTTGGGCAAAGACGAATTTAAAGTGGGTGAAGTTACCAGTATTGAACATGCCAACAACAGTTTTTTACCCAGTTATTTGGGTTACTTTTTTGTGGCGTTGAGCATTGGCAACTTGGAAACCCTATGGTTTGTTTATGGGGTTTTGTTTGTGTTTACCTACCTTTCGCAGGCGCTCTACTTCAACCCGCTGTTTTTGTTGTTTGGTTATGAGTTTTACAACATCACCACCAAAAACGGCACTGCAATTTTTCTGATTAGTAAAGAGCGCTATAAAAAGCCTGATGATATTAAAATACCCTTGGCTTACCGCATTAACAATTACACCTTTATCGAGCGAGAATAATGATGGACCATATACTGGCACACATAAAAACAAGAGCAAAAAAACGTATTTTTAAATTGGTTTCGGAGCAATCTCTTTTTGATCCAGTTACCGTCGATTTAACTGCCTGTGTGCCATACAACCCAGACCATAACCTCGATGAAGATTCATGGTTTAAAATTGAAGGCTTTAGCAACCAAGCGTTCTGTATTGAACTTTTGCAGAAGGTATTCGATTCAAAAGACTACGATGACTTAACCAAAGAAAACTTTTCAAAAATTGCCTATTTATTTGCTGTTCAGGGCGATGATTTTTATTTTCAAAAAGTTACCCCTAGCCTGTTTGTTAAGCGAAAAACATTGGTGTTTGGCGAAGCGGCAACCCTTGAACAAAGCCAAACCCGTTTGGTGATAAACGCTTTGCCTGATGCTGTGTATTTTAAAGGCTCAGATACCCTAGTATTTAGAAATCTGGCAACGATATCAAGCATTTTTAAAGGCATTGATGAACTGTACAAAGAAGCGACTAAAGAAGAAGTAGAGCAGTTTCTGGATGAGTCATTCATAGAGCTGAGTAACGACTACGGTGTTGAAAAAGTTTCAACACCCAATAGAAAACGAATTGGTCTTGCTATGAAAACGCTTGAAAGTATGTCTGCCGACGATAAAACCAATATGCTTGAATATATCGATGGATACTGCGAGCAAAAACTTAAATTCGATCAACAGAATCAAAAGTTTGAAATCTCAACGGATGAAGACTTGAAATTATTGGTTTACGGCATAGAACAGCGCTTTTACACCACCCCCTTTGGTAAGGAAAAACGCTGTGCTAATTCTGTCACGACAATGGGTTAAGGAGTATGTAGCATGGCTAAAGACCTAACCGCATCATCACATGACCGTCAAAATATCCTTAACAACCGCTACGCCCTGCAACAAGCCGAGCAGCACTTGGGCTTGGGAGGAGTGATCTTTGAAGGTGAGACCGTATTCACCAAAGCGCAGGTGGTTGCCTTGTATGACGTTACAGACCGTACTATTGAGCGCTACTTATCTAGCCATGCCGATGAGTTAAAAAGCAACGGCTATCAGGTGATAAAAGGTAAAAAACTAAAGGAATTCAAGTGGTTAATAGATGGTACCGACATCAATGACGGTACCAAAACGAGTGTATTAGGTGTATTCAGTTTTCGTGCCGTGCTGAATCTGGGTATGCTGCTTACTGAAAGTGAACCCGCACGCCTTTTGCGTTCACGTCTGCTGGATATTGTCTTGGATGTAATGGCTGAGCGTGTGGGTGGTCATACCAAGTTTATTAATCAGCGTGATGAAAATTATCTTGTCTCTGCTCTGCAAGAAGAAAACTACCGCCGTCAGTTCACTGATGCATTGGATAAGTATGTAGAGGTCAATAAGTGGACTTATGCACGTTTTACAAACTTGATCTATCAAAGCATTTTTCATGAAAACGCGACGGAATATAAAAAGGTTTTAAACCTAGCAACGAAAACCAATATCCGCGAGACCCTATATTCAGAAGTGCTTAATCTGATTGCCAGCTACGAATCAGGCATTGCTCATGAACTAGAGCAAGCCAGCAATAAATTAGGCCGCAAGCTTTCGCAGAAAGAGGCGGAGGGTCTGTTTACGAGTTTTGAAAGTCATCCTCTGTTTAAACCACTGATTTTGGATGCCAGAACTAAAATGGCCAGCCGCGATTTGTGCTTCCGTGATGCCTTGCATGAAAAGCTGGAAGCTTATATTCAATCGGTCCCCGAAGCTGATTTTGATCGCTTCTTGGGTGAGAAGAGCCGTTCTTTGGAAGAGCAATTGAGTGATCCAGAAACATTGGCTGTACTCAAACGCTTGAAAGATCGATAAGCAAAGGAATGTGGCTATGAGCGATTCTACAGACACAAGCTTACGGTTCTTCTATTTCGATGTGACGCACGCGATTAGCGTTCACGATTGGATTATAGAGCATTCTGGCGGGCTAGCAGGCACCAAGGACGTTGGTCAGTTAGCCAGCCCGTTAGAGCACATACAAAATGACTGGTATTATCCAGAAATGGAGGACAAGCTGACTCACTTGGTATTCTCCATTAATAAAAACCATTCTTTTAATGATGGCAATAAACGATCATCGTTGGTGTTAGGCGCTTATTTCCTTGAATTAAACGGTTTTGACTATGTGGTAAAGCGCTTTGCCAAAGAAATGGAAAACATCGTCGTTTGGGTTGCAGATAACGTGATCGACAAGGATCTATTACGTCAGATCATCAGCTCAGTACTTTATGACGACGATTATCCTGAGTCGGTTAAATTGGCTATATTTGAAGCAATTGAAGCAGCAAAAGATTACTAACCATTTCGTGGATCATCACGAGATGGTACGTATAGATGGCCATTTTGCATTGTTAATATTAAAATCGCACTAACAACACTCCTCCCGCTACCTGTTAGATCAGCGCCCTGTGAGGGGTTACTCTTTTTTGGGGTTGGTGATTCAAGGTTGTATTTTGAAAGAGATAAGCCCCAGTCTTAACGGCGACTGAGGCGCAGCCACGAGCCAAAACACTAGGTAAAGGCTCAACCAGCTTCAATGAACTTGCGTGAAATTGTGGTTTTCTTTATAACAAATATCAAGCTATTTAGCCTTGTTGCTGAGTTTCCTTCTCGTTACCAAAGCATTTGTTCGTAATCCACACATCATTCTCAGGACCACAAAGGTGGTGCAGCAGCGCTAGGTTGATCTGGTGGCTGATCACGTTGCCGTTTCGTTTTCTCTTGTCTTTTCTTAAGCCACTCAGTAACAACCCCGTGCATGATTTGCCCACTTGCTCTGGCGAACTTGGCAGGCAAAAGGCGCGGTTTTGCTGCTTGGGATGCAAGGTAGCGCGCTTTCCTGTTTTAGACAAAGGCGTGATGCACCAAAAAATACAGGCGTTGGCCGGTGTGTTTGCTTGTAATGTTCTGGTTTGGCTCGTGTAATCCAAATATACCGGTAACAAATGTGCCGGTAACAAAACCAAGCCGCCTTGCGGGTGGCCATCAACCTCAGGTAAAGGTAGCCAATAGAGGTTTGGCCATTGCTCGGGGCTTTGCCATTTTTCTACGATCACTTGTGCGCCAATGCTATTTAGCCATTGGTGAATCGGGCAGCCTAGGTGCGCTTGTTTAACGCGCGGTAACTGATAGGTCAGCCAGCGGGTTAGGCGTTCGGCTGCATTATCGCACTGGCTTAATGCGGGGTAGAGGGTAAACGCGCCATGCCCAACCAGTAAAGCGACCACCTGCTGTATCCATTCTCTATCCCAATCGTTAGCACTTGCCCATAACACGTCACTTATCACCTTGTTGGTTCGTCATGCCGTCTATTTTCAGTCGTCGGGTGCAGACGCGGTGGTGAATTAGATGAAAGAAATGGCCATCAAACTCACCTGTCAAATCGGTTTTTTATGATGACCTGTGCGCGGCTAACTGATTGAAATATATCGTCCAATGCGGCTCTGTTTGGCGGCATTCAACTAGTGCAAAAAAATCGAGACGCCAAACGATCGTTTGCATTCTGGGTTTAAAAAATCAAACGGTTTGTACTTTGATGCTGAGGTTGGTTTAGGGTACAAAAAGTGCCAAACCTTGCTTTGAGCCAGTACTGGCAAGGCTTAGCAACGTTGGATTTCAATCGAGAAGCCAAACAGAGAATGGGCTAATTTCCCTGTTTGGCGTTTCGATCCAAAAGCCAAACGGATAGTGGTTTTGGCGTAAGGGGGTAAAGGCATGGGGAAGTGTGTGCGCGAACACGCGAATGATTGCTCTGTAAAACCAATCGACAAAAACGCCAACTTGGTTTATATTTTTAAAATAATTTTAGTTTTTATAAACCAGAGGTCTGTATGATTGGAGAGCGCATAAAACGAGCCCGTGCAGCCGCTGGCCTGTCGATGCAGGCCTTGGGTGAGCAAGTTGGTATTAGTGCCAACATGGTTAAGAAATACGAGCACGACCAGAGTATGCCTTCGTCGGGGGTCTTACTTAAATTGGCGACGGCTTTGTCGGTTCGTACTGAATACTTCTTTCGCCCAGCACAGGTGACTTTGGGGGAGGTGGAGTATCGTAAAAAAGCCTCAGCTTCAGCTAAGTTGCTAAAGAAGATTGAGTCTGATGTGGTTGACCAAGCCGAACGCTGGTTATCACTTAAAAATGTATGGCCAAACTTCCCGATAGCGAGTTTTAACTACCAGCCCGACGTTCCTGTTGTAAGCACTTTAGACGCAGTAGAGCAGGTTGCCGCCAAAGTCCGTACTGATTGGCAGTTAGGTATGAATCCATTGCCAGACTTAATCGACTTGCTTGAGTCTAAAGGTATTCTGGTGATTGTCAGTAACGTACCCCAAGCCGATAAATTTGATGGGTTACAAGCCAAAATATCAGGGCAGCCAATTGTTGTTGTGTCTTCTCATTGGCCTGGTTGCCGCCAGCGGTTCACATTGGCGCATGAGCTTGGCCACCTTGTTTTACATGGCTTACTCGATGAATCCCTTGACGAAGAGATGGCCTGCAACCGCTTTGCTTCTGCGTTTTTACTGCCCGAAGTTGGCCTTTTTCAGCATCTAGGAGAGCGACGTTCGAACGTAGACCCCAAAGAGCTATATTTCCTGAAACACGAATATGGCTTAAGCATGGCAGCTTGTTTGTATCGCAGTGCCGACCTTGGTGTGATCACCGAAGAGAAAAAACGCCAAATATTTATACAGTTCTCAAAAAACGGTTGGCGAAAGCAAGAGCCTGGGAACACTTATCCACAAGAACAAACATTATTGTTTGAGCAGTTGGTTTATCGTGCATTGGCAGAGGGAATTGTTAGTGAATCGAAAGCCGCTGAGCTGTTACAGATGTCAGTGATGGCATTGCATAAGCAGCGCCAAATGTTGGCTGAGGCTGTTTAAATGTATTTGTTGATCAGTGATGCCAATATCCTCATTGATCTCGAAGAAGGCCAATTATTAGGCGTCTTTTTCAATTTGCCTTACCAGTTCAAAGTTCCAGATGTGTTATTCCACGAGGAGTTAAGCGATCAACATGGCTATTTACTCGAGTTAGGGTTGTTGTTGGGGGAGTTAAGCCCTGAGTCTATGATGTACTCATTTGAACTGAGGCAAAAGTATGCTGGCCCTAGCATGAACGATTGCTTTGCACTTGCGTTGGCGAAACAAGAACAGTGTCCATTGCTAACTGGGGATATGGCGCTTAGGAAGGCGGCTGAAAAAGAAGCGATATTAGTTCAAGGTACGCTATGGGTTGTTGAGCAGCTCGTCACCCATGGTGTATTGTCAGTTGAAGAAGCTCAAGCTGCCTACGATAAAATGGCAAAAGCTGGTCGTCGCTTACCTTGGGCGCTTGCAAAGCAGCGTTTAACCCAATTATAAACTTTGCATAGCCCCCGATTGCCCCACTCCTTGGGGCAGTTTAATTTCCTCTTATTCACCCTCTAAAGCTCGGCATATCAAGTGTTGCCCCATTGTCCCAACTGCCCACGGTAAGTGCGCAATTGGCTGTCTTGTTAGCTTCGCCTGATGGGCCTTTTCGGCATGCGGCTGCGTTTGCCATCGAAGAAGGCCAATACTCTGAACCAATAGAGTGATTCTTCATACCCCAAGCTGTGCGTTGGACGTGCAGGCGGGATGAGCCCCAGTTTGCGTCCTAGACTGACAATCACGTAGAACGTGAGTTTTAGCGTCAGCCAAGGAGCGAGTACCACGAATACCATCAGGCAATACCGAGTAAATGCGTAGCCTATACCATAAGGCTGTTCGAGTAGGGCAATGCCAATACACCAACCAAGGCCTGCCAGCATGGCGATTGGAAAGGTAATGGGGGCAAGTCGCATCATAAATGGCATGTTAACGCCCTCCTGCGTGCTGTTGCGAATGTGGCTCAAAGTTCACCAGTGGTTCAACCACATCAGCCACGGTTTGATGGGCAATTCGGCGCTCTTCAAAGTAATCGTGGCGGTCGTAGATGCCCTCAACGCCTTTTAGCTTATGGTTAAGACAGCGTTCGGCCACGTTGCCTGCAATGCCTAAACAGGCGGCAAGGCTGCGAAAGGTGCGGCGCAAATCGTGTACGGTGAAGTGTTCAAGTTTGCCCATTTTGTTGGGAGGCTGTTTTTTGCGCCCAGGCTCGCGACCAAAGAGTTTAGAAATGGCCCGGTTTAGCGTATCTGGCCCCATATGTGGACGATGGCTTGCTCGTCTGGCTGGGAAAACATAAGGCGAGCCACAAGCGCGGATTTGCAACTCGTTAAACCAGGCAATAGCTTGGCGTGGTAAGGGAATGCTGATTGGGACGCCAGTTTTACTTCGTTCCTTGGGTAGGTCCCATACGCCCGTGGTTAAATCCATTTCACGCCACATGGCTTCGCACAATTCGCTTTTGCGCACGCCCAACACCAAAAACAGGCAGCAAGCGAGGTAGTTGTCGCGGCCAAAGCTATTGATATGGGTATGAAACACGCTAAAGGCGTAGTGAATTTCCTCTTTGCTAAGCATCCTGTCTTTACTGGACTCCACGCCACCGGCATCGTCCACGGTAAATGCTGCGGCTGGGTTGTTCAGGGTTAAGTCGAGCTTTATCGCATGCCGAAACAGCTGCTTCATGTACATTAAGGTATCGTTGGCGATGGTAGGGCGGTTACTTTCTCGAATGCGCTCTAGCACCTCCCGCACGTCACGTGCGGTCACCTCAGCAATACACTTAATGCCAATGACTGGGCTTATGTCTTTGGTGTAAACCCGATACGGAATCTTGGGATGCTTAAGTCGTCGACTAAGATCGGTTCGATACCAGTCATGGAACAGTTGATCCACGGTTTCAATGTCAGGTAACTCGATTTTCTGTTTTTCTAGAAGAGGATCTATGCCGTCACGTACTTCCTTTCGAAAGTATGCGGCGGCAATTCGAGCGTCTGCCAACGACATTAAAGGAAATTGCCCCAAGGTTGCTTCTCGTCTTCCTTTGGCTGTGGTGTAGCGGATCATCCAGTAAGGCGAGCCTTGTTTGCGGACGCAAAAGTATAGCCCTTCACCATCTGAATATTTTTTGGGGTCGGCTTTGCTGTATGCAATAACCTGTTTTGCTGTGAGTTTTCCCATGTTTACTCCATAGTTGCTGAAATAATGGAGGGGGCAATAATGGCTGCCCACCACCGATTTGCTTATTGAATCAGCAGCTAACCTGTTGTGGTGGCGAGTTAAATGCGAAAATTGGGTAACTTACTGCCCACCAATTTGCTCACCGCAAAATGCTTATTGAGCCAAAATGAGGGGACTGCCCACCATTCTGCCCACCACTAAACAGGCAGTTGGTAACGGACATCTGTAAACCGATTTGGACGGGAAAAATAAAAAAGCCCTGTATTTACAAGCAAATAACAGGGCTTCTAAGACATTCTTGGACGGGTGAAAAAACTATTCGATGTTTTGGATCTGCTCGCGCATTTGCTCAATCAACACTTTCAATTCCACGGCTGATTGGGTGATGTCGGCGTGAATAGATTTTGAGCCTAGGGTGTTTGATTCGCGATTGAATTCTTGCATCATGAAGTCGAGTCTTCGGCCGCATGCGCCGCCTTTATTGAGGATGTTGTGAGTTTCGCCAATATGGGAGTTGAGTCGGTCGAGTTCTTCGGCGACGTCGACCTTTTGTGCAAGCATGATCATCTCTTGTTCTACTCTGCCCGCTTCAAGTTCGATTTTTGCTTCTTCGAAGCGGCTTAATAGTCGCTCTTTTTGCCATGTGATGATTTCTGGCATTCTGGCGCTCACGATTTTGACTTGTTCTTGTATTCCTTCAAGGCGTTGTTCAATCATTTCTTTTAAGTTAACACCTTCTGCCGCGCGAGCTTGGATGAAGTCGTTGAGAGTGTCGTCAAAGCCTTTCATTATGTCGGTTTGAATGCTGTCCATATCGGTTTCCACCGTGGCAATAACGCCAGGCCAGCGCAGGATATCGACGGGGTTTACGCCGCTTGATTGGCCGTGAGATTGTACCCAGTCGGCGGCTTTTAGTAGCTGTTTGGCAAGATCTTCATTAAGACTTAGCTCGCCTGCTGCTGCATCGTTGGGAATATAGCGTAATGCACATTCTACTTTGCCCCGTTGAAGACGTTTTCTAAAACGTTCTCTTAACATTGGTTCGAGTGAGCGAAACTGCTCTGGAAGGCGGAAAAAGGTTTCTAGGTAGCGTTGATTAACCGAGCGAATTTCCCATATTGCGGTGCCCCATTCTGCTTTTATTTCGTTGCGGGCAAATGCTGTCATGCTATATATCATGGGTATTCCTCAATAATTTAAATTTGAATGCTGGCATAGTTTACGCGTTATTAACAAAATTCGCAGTGGTTTTTGTTATTCGCAGCTAAGCCTTTAGGCCACGGGATTTGCGCTGAAATGTTGAGGGGTTAAAGCCGCCTCCTACAGGGAGGGATGGTAAATTTATTTTGTAGCATGGTCTTTAGGCCATGGGATTTGCTGTGGAATATTGAGGGGCTAAAGCAGCCTCCTACAGGGAGGGATGGTAAATTTATTTTGTAGCATGGTCTTTAGGCCATGGGATTTGCTGTGGAATATTGAGGGGCTAAAGCAGCCTCCTACAGGGTAGGATGGTAAATTTATCTTGTAGCATGGTCTTTAGGCCATGGGATTTGCACCGGAATGTTGAGGGGTTAAAGCTGCCTCCTACAGGGTAGGATGGTAAATTTATCTTGTAGCATGGTCTTTAGGCCATGGGATTTGACCTAGAATATCGACGGGTTAAAGCCGCTTTGTACAAGTTTGGGATTTATTTCGTCGCTAACTGCAACATTTGGTTGAGTTACGTTATAATCCTGCGCCATATCAATTAGGAGTTTAAAAATGCGTCCAAGTGGAAGAACTGCCAGTCAAATCCGTCCTATTACTATAACTCGCCAGTTTACCTGTCATGCTGAAGGTTCGGTGTTGGTTGAATTTGGTAATACCAAAGTTATCTGTAACGCTACCGTTGAAGAAGGTGTGCCGCGCTTTATGAAAGGCCAAGGTAAAGGTTGGATAACTGCTGAGTACAGCATGCTTCCACGCTCTACCCATACTCGCTCAGGTCGTGAAGCGGCTCGTGGCAAGCAAGGCGGACGTACTTTAGAGATTCAACGTTTAATTGCTCGCTCTTTACGCGCAGCGGTTGATTTAAAATTATTGGGTGAGAATACGATTACCCTAGATTGCGACGTTATTCAGGCTGATGGTGGCACTCGTACCGCGTCTATTACCGGTGCATGTGTTGCTCTAGTTGATGCTTTAACTTATATGCGCAGCAAAGGTATTTTGAAAGCGAATCCGCTTAAGTTTATGATTGCCGCATTATCAGTGGGTGTTTATAAAGGTAACGCTATCGCTGATTTAGAGTACTTGGAAGACTCTGACGCTGAAACAGACATGAACGTGGTGATGACTGAAACTGGCAAATTAATTGAAGTTCAAGGTACTGCCGAAGGCGAACCGTTTAGCTTTGACGAAATGAGCGAGATGCTTGAATTAGCTAAACATGGTCTGCGTGAGTTGTTCGATGTTCAAAAAAGTTCGTTAAACTAGAACGGGTTTATAAAAAGATATGCAAGATTATCAAAAAGCATTTATTGAATTTGCCTTAGCTCGCAATGTATTGAAATTTGGTGAATTTACATTGAAATCAGGGCGATTGAGCCCTTATTTTTTCAATGCTGGTTTATTCAATACCGGCAATGACTTGGCTAAACTTGGGCAATTTTATGCACAGGCCTTAATTGATTCTGGCATTGAATTCGATGTGTTGTTTGGCCCAGCTTATAAAGGTATTCCTATTGCGACCACTACGGCGGTTGCATTGGCTGACAAACATAACATCGATACACCTTATTGCTTTAATCGCAAAGAAGCTAAAGCTCATGGTGAAGGCGGCACTTTGGTGGGTAGTCCTCTTAACGGCAAAATCATGCTGGTGGATGATGTGATCACCGCAGGTACGGCTATCCGTGAATCAATGCAACTTATTGATGCCCACGGCGCAACGCTTGCTGGTGTGTTAATCGCTTTGGATCGCCAAGAAAAAGGCAAAGGTGAGCTGTCAGCTATTCAAGAAGTCGAGCGTGATTTTGGTACGCAAGTTGTGTCTATTATTAATCTCGGTGATTTAGTTGAGTACTTAAAACTGAAACCTGAAATGGCGGAACATTTGGCTAACATCGAACAATATCGGCAGGACTATGGGATCTGATTTTACGATTCCGGCTGAATTTGCCGCTGATTATCATCTTGATGCGCTGGGGCTTAGATGTCCAGAGCCGGTAATGATGGTTCGTATGAAGGTCCGCAATATGCAAGAAGGTGAGTCATTAAGTGTGATAGCTGATGACCATTCGACAACTCGCGACATGCCGAGTTTTTGTCGATTCATGGGGCATACATTAGTGTGTTCCCATACCGAATCCGCCCCCTATATTTATCTCATCCGTAAAGGCGTGTAACTCCCGTAGCACGGCCTTTAGGCCATGGAATATCGCACAATTGCACGAGGTTAAAACACCCGCCTACAAGAGACATTCCCCTTAGCACGGCCTTTAGGCCATGGAATATCGCACAATTGCACGAGGTTAAAACACCCGCCTACAAGAGACATTCCCCTTAGCACGGCCTTTAGGCCATGGAGTATCGCACAATTGCGCGGGGTTAAAACACCCGCCTACAAGAGACATTCCCCGTAGCACGGCCTTTAGGCCATGGGAGATCGCACAATTGCACGGGGTTAAAACACCCGCCTACAAGAGACATTCCCCGTAGCACGGCCTTTAGGCCATGGAGTATCGCACGATTGCGCGGGGTTAAAACACCTGCCTAAAAGAAACATTCCCGTAGCATGGCC
>NZ_BAABWR010000020.1:0-102709 GCF_040370605.1 Aliiglaciecola sp. NS0011-25 | reverse complement strand
CATTTTATATTCCATTTTATATTCTGGATGTCCATTTTATATTCTTTATAACATCTCCGATAAATTGGTAATTGAATTGGTAATACAATCACTTGCGCGTTTGGTAATATAATTGTTAACAATTGGTTGATATATTGGTTTTCATTGAGTATATTGCTTTGTAACAATAAGGCAACATCATTATAACAAGCGATCCGCAACCATATGACCTCACAAAAACCATCGGAGAACTCGATATGTCGTTGATATCAGGGCACAACACAAAATTAATTTATCAAAAAGAGCTTTTTACACTTACACCTATTGCAAAATGGGTAAAAGCTGCAGTTTTTGCTTCTGTAGCTGGCTCATTTGCGTTTTCAGCAACAGCACAAAATGCACCTACTGAAAATTAAAATAATGCAGACGACGTCGAAGTTATTAATGTCGTTGGTACTCGAAAAACAATTCAAGACCAAATCGCCATCAAACGTGAGGCAACGACTGTTGTTGACGGTTTATCTGCTGAAGACATAGGTGACTTACCTGCACTTTCAATTGGTGAGGCATTGGAATCAATTACCGGTGCTGCATCTCACCGTGAAAACGGCGGAGCGACTGAAATCACGATTCGCGGATTAGGCCCCTTCTTAAGTGCGACCCATATTAATGGTCGTGAAGCAACAAACGGTAGTGGTGACCGTTCAGTTAACTTCTCTCAGTTCCCGTCAGAATTAATGAAGAAAGTAGCGATATATAAAACCCAAGACGCCTCTATGATTGAAGGTGGTGTTGCTGGTGTCATTACATTAGAAACTCTGAAACCGCTAGATTACGGAAAACAAAGTTTTCAGGCAGAAGCTAAACTTAACTACAACCCTGACGAAGCAGACATCGAAAATTCTCTACAAGGCGACTTAGGCTACCGTGGAACAATCAGTTATGTTGACCAGTTTGATTTTGATAACGGCGCAGCCGTAGGTATATCAGTGGGTTGGCAACGTCAAGACATCAGTCAGCCAGAAGCAGAGTACCGTAGCTCAAGCCCTTCAGGTACCTCTTTGTGGGCGTGTTTAAATGATCCAACGAACATGAACGAAGGTTTTTTCCGTGGTACCGCTGGTGATTGTGAAGACCAAGTTAGCGGAAGCAGTAACCAAGGTTATAACACAGAAATTGATCCAGAAACTGGCCGAGCAATCGATGCCGATACGCCTTATGCTTGGACTGGGTCCAGCCGTAGCTTCCGTCAAAATGAAACCTCAGATGAAAGAGATGCGTTATTTTTTGCAGTACAATTTCAACCAACAGAAGCGTGGGACATCAACTTTGACGCGCAAATTTCAGATCGTAACCAAGCCGAAGCGCGTCACGATCTAATCTTCCTACAAAAACGTGTTACCCCTGGAGTAACCGGTGAAAACCTAATTACTAACAGTGTAGGTAGTATTTTACATTGGGAAGGTGAAGATCGTATTGAATCTGCTGGTGAGCAATTCTCTCGTGAAGAAAACTATCGTGGCTACGGTTTAAACGTTGAACATTATGTGAATGATCAATTAACCATTCGTGGCGATATTTCTTACTCGCAAACAAAACGTGAAGAATTACAAATATCTAACCGAGGTAGAACCGCTGCATACCAGTCTTTTTCTTGGGACATGGGTGAGCAAATTCCTAACTTTACTCTCTCCGATTTTGACGTGACCGATATTTCAAACTTTACTGACAGTCTACGTACTCGTCTTGACCGTGAAAACGTGCGCGAAAATGAAATCACCTCTGCCCGTGTTGATTTCGATTATGCATTAAATGATGGTGCCTTCACTAGCATACAAGGTGGTTTGCGTGTTTCTGAACTGTCTTTTATCCAATACGGTGGTAGCAATGGAAACGGTTCAAGAACTGAGGTTGAATTAGATGAAACCGCTGCTAACGCAATCGACGTCCTCGAAAGCTGCCAAATTAACTTTCCAGAGTCCGGCTTCTTATCGGGAGTTTCTGACGGTGATATTGTTACCAATGTAGATAGTGACGGTAATGTTATTAGCAGTGGCACGGGCAATTCATGGGCAACATATGACAACGTATGTTTCTCACAAGCACTCACCTCCGCTGGCGGTGTAGAATTTGGATACCCTGATGTAGAGTACGAAAATCAGGGCACTATCGATGTAACTGAAAAAACCACTGCGGCCTACATGATGGCTAACTACGACACTGAAATGATGGGTAAATTCATTCGTGGTAACTTCGGTGTGCGTGTAGTCAAAACAGAAGTCAGTTCCGTTGGTTTTAGACAAGGTTACGTCTTCACACAAGACCCACTAACAGATTTGTGGAGCTCTTCAGAAGCGGGAGATATTACCCGTACTGTTGCAGAAAGTGATTACACCGAAGTATTACCTAGCTTCAACTTAGTGATTGATTACAGCGAAGACATTCTATTCAGAGCCGGCGTATATCGTGGTATGTCTCGCGTAGACCCAGCAGATCTGAGTTACGATCGCACGATTGAAACCGATGATGAAGCTGAAGCAGCAACACGAGAAGAATTGCTAACGGGCGTGGATGGCTCTGGTAACCCAAGCACTAAACCTCTAATGTCATGGAACTATGATGTGGCGGTAGAGTGGTATCCTAACGACGATTCAATTTTCGCGTTCGGTTTCTATTACAAACAATTTAACGGTGGTTTCCAACAACAAACCGTATTAGAAAACTTCGTAATTGACGGTGTAGAAGTTGGATTACCGATCACTAACTCTGTCACAACAGATGAAAGTAGTGACCTGTTTGGTATAGAGATGTCGTTAGCTTACCGTTGGGATAACGGCTTTGGTGTGAAGATTGGCTATAACTACGCAGACTCAGATTATGAGTTTGAAGATGGTCTATATGGAGACACCTTCGTCACAGATCTAGATGGAGTAACGACTCAGCTTACAGAAGGTATCGTTGAGCCAGGAAACGTACCTGGATTCTCTGAGCATGTATTCAGTGGTCAAGTGTATTACCAAATCGGAGACTTCGATACCGCGCTAATCTACAAGTATCGTAGCGAGTACTTCCAGCCGTACACAAGTAACGGCACTAGACTTCGTTTCGTTGATGAAGCTGGAGTTTGGGAAGCCCGCGCGTCATACAAAATCAATAAACATTTCCGTGTAAAAGTTTCTGCAATTAACTTGTTCAGTGAACCTAAGTCTCAGGACTTCTTCACGATAGGCAACACAGGTGAAGTGAACGACTACGGTCCGCGCTTATTCGCAGGTATTAGCTTTAAATATTAATCACGCACAATGCATAGTTAGGACATACCTAACAATTAATCAATTTTGTTACCTAACTATGCAATATAAAAGAATAATTTTCAGGAGTAGAAAGCATGTTTAAGAAAAAACTTATACCCCTTGTTGTCGCCACAGCCTTGGTTGGTTGTACCGGTGATGATAAGGCTGAGTTGGATGGCAATACTCGCGGAAGTGTCGCAATCTCCGGTAGTGATTTTTTTGCCGGTGCCACACTATCAGCAACGGTGACTGATGCAGATGGAATTGATGGCGAGATCACTTATGCCTGGTCTACAGGCGTAACTGGCGATACTTATACTATTACCGAAGCAGACGAAGGTACGGTTGTCTCTGTGTCTGCTAATTATACCGACAACGCAGGTTTCACTGAAGGCGTGGGTGCATCCACTCCGATGATAAACCCGACTTTAAATGTCACTGCTAACGTAGTGAAGGGCCCTGTAAGTGGCGCAAGCTGCGACATATTTGCAATAGATGATGATGGTGCGGCAGTCTCCCCTGCACAAGCCACCGCAACGACAGCAGATACAGGTGAAGTAACCTTTAGCGACGTTCATTTTGAAGGCTACGGTCTTGTTTCCTGTACTGGTGGTACTTATACCGACGAATCAACAGGTGAAATTTTAGATGCACCAATGCTAAGAGCTGTGGTGGATGTTGTTGAAAATATAATTGATGAGAATGGCGTGGTACAGCCACCACCTACCTATGTTGTCTCTCCTTTGACTGAAATGGCGGTGCAATCAGCAGGCGCTGATTTAAATAGTTTTGCTACTGTGATTGATGCGATTAATGCCCGTTTTGGCATTCGTTTTGATGTAACAGAAGTTGCGCCTACAACAGTGGGGGTCGATGCCCTTGGTGCAGATGGAGCAGATAATGCCGACAGATATGGTTCAGTATTAGCCCTTTTGTCACAGTTAGATGCTGACGATGCCGATAAAGATTTGGCTGCGATTTTAGCTGACCTTGTTGCTGACATCGCTGACGGTACCTATTCCGAAGCTACCTTAGATGCATTTGAAATGGCGCAAACCAACCTGCAAACTACCTCCGAAGTTGCGAGTGATGTTGACGTAAGTCTACTAGACGCAATCGGTGCAGCAGTTGGTTACAATAACGATCCTGTTGTAGCAATCATCGGTGGTGTATTGAGTGCTACTGTACAAAATACTGAAACTGACACTTATACAGCGTCGGCAACAGTCACAGATCCCAATTTTGAAGAAGACGCTTTCATTGCGCAAACAGACGTCGTACTTGATTATGGAACTTTCAGTATTACCGAAGATGGTGAATGGTCTTATACAGTTGATACCACAAATGACACAGTGGCTAGCCTTGAAGTAGGCAGCTCAGTCAACGATATCATCACTATATCAACCATTGATGGTACCACTGCCGATATCGACGTTCGTATTGCAGCGCTTACTCAAGTGGTTAAAATTTCCGATACCGGTGATGACACAGGTGAGATTAGATTTGGCGTGAATAATTTACGTCAAGGTAAGCTTAGCGCTTCGTTCTCTAAAGAAGCGGCACTTGGTAGCGATGGCAATAATAAAGATGCGTATATCTCACTTTATGGCTCATCTGGAAGTTCTAGTGAGTCGCTCATTGATTTACGTATTCAAGGAAGCCAAACTGACGCTGACGGCAATCCTATCGACCCACGCTTCTTAGTGCGTAACACCGATAGTGACGATTACCCCGGCATCATGATTACTGCCCCATTCGTGGAAGAGCAGTTTTATAATGTTGAAATTGCTTGGGATTTGGACGCTGCTGAACAATTAACAGTCACTATCGACGGTGAAGTTATCGGTGGTGGTTCTTTCTCAACAGCGGCCGTTGTTGATTCAGATTTCACAGATTTAGACCAATGGTTTGCAGATGGTGTGCAAGTTATCCAATTCAGATTTGGTGATAACAGCAGAACGATTCCTTTTGGTTCTTTCTATGTTGATAACATTGAAGTGTATTCCGACACAGATGGCACTGTAAGTGTATTTGAAGATGATTTTGAAAATTATGATGAAGGCGATACATTAAATGGTGACAGCAGCCTTTACGGTTTAGCTATCTACTCTGAAGTTGTAGTATTTGATGTAGGCGATGGCTCTGCAGAGCCTACTCCTGCAGCTTTCTTCGATTTGACAGCTACTGTTGCAAGCGATACCACTGTGCCCTTAACAGGTACTGTGAGCGTGATCGATCCAGATGCAGGTGAAGCCTTTATCATTGAATCCACGATTACAGGCACTTACGGCGTGCTGACAATACTAGAAGATGGTTCATGGACTTATACCCTTGATACTGCCGATCCAACAATCGCAGCCCTTGAAGTAGGCCAACGTGAAACCGATACCATTACCATTGAATCTGTCGATGGCACTACCGCGGAACTAGTCATCACTATAAACGGTACCATAGTGGTCGACACCGGCTCAGACAAGGCTGTTAGAATCACCGACTCTTCAACTGAAGATGCGGGCGAACTACGCTATAAGCCTGATGAAGCTATTTTGAAAGGTAGAATGACCGCAACGATACAAAGAGAAGCGGGCGCTAAGGCTGAAGACCCATCTGAAGATGCACAAATAGCGATATTTGGCTCTAGTACCAGTACTAGTAACGCAATGGCATATATCTCACTAGATATTAGTGGTGATGATTACGACCTACGCGCTGATGGTTCTTCTAGTGGTGGCGGTTCTACTGCTGGTTTCCAAGAAGGTCAAGATATTGATTTCGAAATCTCTTGGGATGCAACATCGGCAAGTGACACTGTTGCGCCACTGGTTACTGTTACCATTGACGGTCAAGTCGCCTTTGAAGGTGAGTTCTCTTCACCCAGCGCAGATCTAGGTAGCGTGCAAGGCGGAGTTGAAACTATCTTCTTTAGAATCGGCGGCACCAGTGATGTAACCGCTTTTGGTTTGCTTGTTGATGACTTTACGGTTTACTCATCAGACTCAGGTTCAGAAGTTGAAGTATTTACTGACGATTTTGAAAGCTATACAGTTGGTAACTCGTTAGATCCTAATGCAGATACTGCTGACACTGCACCAATCGCAGATGCAATCGTTGAAGCCAGTACGCCATACGATAGCAACTCATTTGAAGCTTTTGTGGTGGAAACGGGTAGTACAGAGGAAAATAGTCAGTTTGCAATTATTACTGACTCCTCGTCTGAAGATGCAGGTGAGTTAAGATTTAAGCCTGATGATGCCATTGTAAAAGGCAGATTCACCGCGACGGTACAAAGAGAAGCCGGCGCTAAGGCTGAAGACCCATCTGAAGACGCACAAATAGCGATATTTGGCTCTAGTACCAGTACCAGTAATGCTATGGCATATATCTCGTTAGATATTAGTGGTGATGATTACGACCTACGCGCTGATGGTTCTTCTAGTGGTGGCGGTTCTACTGCTGGTTTCCAAGAAGGTCAAGATATTGATTTCGAAATCTCTTGGGATGCTTCAGCTGCAAGCGATACAGTTGCCCCATTGGTTACCGTAACCATTGACGGTCAAGTCGCCTTTGAAGGTGAGTTCTCTTCACCCAGCGCTGATTTAGGTAGCGTGCAAGGCGGGGTTGAAACAATCTTCTTTAGAATCGGCGGCACCAGTGATGTAACCGCTTTTGGTTTGATGGTTGATGATTTCAAAGTGTATTCATCAGACTCAGGTTCGGAAGTTGAAGTGTTTAGCGATAGTTTTGAAACCTATACAGTAGGTAATTCATTGGATCCTAATGCAGATACTGCTGACACTGCACCAATCGCAGGTGCAATCGTTGAAGCCAATACACCCTATGATAGCAACTCATTTGAAGTGGTAGTGGGAGAAAGATAAGTTATAAGGGTGGATAACCTCCACCCAAACTTTAATCATTTAAGAGACCGACGGCGCAAACCGTCGGTCTTTTTTATTTGTGTAGCGAGTCAATCTCCCTTCTTACGGATACCAACCCATGGCACGGGGTTATTCATGGTCAGTTATTCATAGCTGTTAGGGGATTTCGCCCTAAGGCGTCAAAGCATCTTGGCGGGTTGTCTCGCACACTAAAAATTTATTCGATTTAACGGCTACATTGGAGTGAATAAGTGAAGAAAAATGTTAGATTGCAAACAAAAATGCCCTCATATTTCGAGGGCACTTTTAATCGTAAAATTTCAGTGTAATGGCCTTATCTAATTCCCTTACACACCTTATTTACTATGAACATCATTCACGTTCAACAACCGCATTGTGATAAACATGTTGAACATCGTCGCAGTCTTCTAGCATATCCATAAATTTATCAAACACAGCAACATCCTCACCACTGACGGTTGATTCTGTTTGCGGGATAAAGGTAATTTCTTCAGCCTCGAATTGAATTTCAGGATTGTCTTCGGTCAATGCTGTGCGAGTACTGTTGAATTCAGTATGGGGAGCGTAAACAGTAATAATACCATCTTCACACTCAACTTCTGTTACATCCACATCTGCTTCCATTAACACTTCTAAAACGGCATCTTCATCGTCGCCTGGAAACGCAAACACAGCTTGATGATCAAACATGTGGCCGACTGTTCCTTCAACTCCCAATTTTGAACCTGTTTTAGTAAAACAATTACGTACATCGGTGATCGTGCGATTATGATTATCGGTTAGACAATCAACTATCACCATGCAGCCACCAGGACCAAAACCTTCATATCTTGCAGGCACGTAATCTTCACCTGCACCACCGGCGGCTTTATCAATTGCTTTATCAATTACATGACTAGGAACTTGGTCTTTTTTAGCTTTATCAATTAATCTACGTAGCGATAAATTGGCCTGTGGATCGGTCCCACCGTTTTTAGCTACCACATAAATTTCTTTACCGTATTTAGAATAAACTTTAGTTTTTGCTCCGGCTGTTTTCGCCATAGCGACTTTACGAACTTCGAACTTTCTTCCCATTGTAATTCAGCTCTTCTTGTATCGATTTAATTTCTATTTAAACGAATTCTACCTAAAATCGAGGGTCTAGGGCAAATGTTGTGTCGCTAAATAGTCATGAGACTGCATTTCTTTAAGCCGACTTAAACAGCGTTTAAACTCAAAATTTAATTGTCCCTGACTGTATAATTGCTCCATTGGAACAGCTGCAGAAATAATTAACTTAACATTTCGTTCGTAAAATTCATCAACCATTGCAATGAATCGTCGCGCAACGTCATCAATTTCCTTGCCCATTTGTTCAACATTAGCCAACAGCACTGTGTGGTAACATTGACTTAATTCCATGTAATCATTTTGGCTACGGGGACCGTCACATAGGGCGCGAAATTCAAACATCACTATTCCATCCGCGTCTTTAATCGAAGGGATTTTGCGTCCTTCAATTTCAATATCCCGTTTAATACCCCCTATTTCAGGTGCTAGTTGTGCGAAGTACTTATCTAAGTTTTGATTAGCAGCTTTATCTAATGGATAGTGAAATATCTCGGCCTGTTCCAAGGTGCGCATTCGATAATCCACACCGGAGTCTACATTCACAATTCGACAATTTTGGTTTATCAATTCAATCGCAGGTAAGAATCTAGCCCGTTGTAAGCCATTACGATAAAGCTCATCTGGAATGATATTGGAAGTGGCCACTAAACAAATTCCGCGAGCAAAGAGTTCTTGCATCAAAGTACCTAAAATCATCGCATCAGTGATATCTGACACAAAAAATTCATCAAAACAGATGACTTTGGTTTCTTTTGCAAAAATATTCGCAACAATCTTTAACGGGTCGCTTTCTCCACCAAGGGATTTTAGTTCTTCGTGTACACGATGCATAAATCGATGAAAGTGAATACGCATTTTATTTTTGAACGGTAAACAATCGTAAAACGTGTCCACTAAGTATGTTTTGCCGCGCCCTACACCACCCCAGAAATATAGCCCTTGGATACTCGGCCTATGCATCCCTTTACCAAATTTACTGGCAAGCTTTACTCTCCAAGTGCGTTTCTTTTGGGGCTGTGTTAGCTCATCAAATAGTCGTTGTAATTCTTTTACCGCGTTCTCTTGAGCGGCATCGAAATGAAATTCAGGCTCTTTAAGGTCCTGTTGGTATTTTTCCCAAGGCGTTTTCATATACATCCGCTAATATTAAAAATTGTTACTAAATCATCTTGAACAAAAAAAAATTGTCCGCATAGTTTGCTAAGCGAGTATGATTAAGTAAAGCATTTATACAATTTGGAGACATTATGGACTGGATAGTAGGGTTATTGCTATTGGTTGTAGGCATGATTTTAGGATTTTTTATCTCAAAATTCTTTGCTGATCGAAAATTAGCGGATCAAAATTCGAAACAAAACGAAAATACAGTTAGGGAAGTGATGGCGCAAAACGCCACTGATCACATTGGTCAAACTCGCGATATCGTAACGGCTTTACAAAATCAGTGTGAGAGTTTATCAGAACAACTTGATGCATTTGAAAGTGCGGTTGAGAGAACACAGGCAGATGATGGTGAAAAGTTAACTTACTTTGGTGAACAGGCATCGGTATATATCGGTCATCAACAATCTAAGCATAAACGCAAATCTGAAAATACTGAATTTCAACCCAAAGACTTTTCAGGTGAAAGGACTGGACTGTTTACTGACGCAAAAAATAAGCAAGTCGTCGACGAGAAGTAATTAAATCTGAACTTTGCGCACCATTGTACGGTCATTTGATTCAAGAACCTGAACTAGGGATAAGCAGGGTAACTTGATAATGGTATTTTGTGTCAAGCGTCGTTATGTCTTCCAGTAATAGTTCACTATTAACCAAGAAAACTGACTTCGCTTTATACATCAAATTCATCATCGAGCGCATATCCACTTTTCGAGTTATTAAGCGATAGCGCAGATTGTTAAGCACAATGTGTGATTGATTGACGCTTCTTATCCCGAGTTTAGGTTAACTACATTAATTTGATTTTTAGTAGAATACTTTGGAGACAAATCTACGATGAAAAAAGTTGTTAATCGTTTCATACTTACCACCGCTATTGTTGTTGGAGCAGCGTCCATCGCTATGTCGGCCAACGCCGCTTTGCCATTTTTTTCTTCCGACAAAAATGAAGTGCCGACCTTGGCTCCGATGCTAGAGGAAACTACTCCAGCTATCGTCAGTATCGCAGTAGAAGGCACGCAAGTTTCAAGGCAACGTGTGCCTGAAATGTTTCGTCATTTTTTTGGTGGTTCAGATGAACAAGTTCAAGAACGACCTTTTAAAGGATTAGGCTCAGGGGTCATCATTGATGCCAAAAAAGGCTACGTAGTGACTAATAATCATGTAGTCGACAACGCCAACGAAATTACTGTCAAACTAACAGATGGTAGAGAGTTAAAGGCCAAAAAACTCGGTGCTGATGAGCAAAGTGATATCGCCTTGCTTCAAATTGAAGCTGAAGATTTACAAGCCGTTCCATTGGCAAACTCTGATAAATTGCGAGTTGGCGATTTTGTTGTAGCCATTGGTAACCCTTTTGGTCTAAATCAAACAGTGACCTCAGGTATCGTCAGTGCATTAGGGCGTTCTGGTTTAAATATTGGTGGTTACGAGGACTTCATTCAAACTGATGCGGCCATTAACCGAGGTAATTCTGGTGGTGCATTAGTTAACCTTCGTGGTGAGTTAATTGGTATCAATACCGCTATTTTCGGACCAAATGGTGGCAACGTAGGTATCGGTTTTGCGATTCCGAGCAACATGATGAAAAGCCTAGTAGATCAAATTATTGAGTTTGGTGAGGTTCGTCGTGGCTTACTGGGTGTGATTGGTCAAGATGTAGATGCTGGATTGGCAGATGCGATGAACCTTGACGTCAATAAAGGTGCCTTCGTGAGTGAAGTTAGCCCAGATTCAGCAGCCGAAAAAGGTGGCATAGAATCAGGCGATATTATCACTCATATCAACGGTTTGGCGGTTAGCAGCTTCCAGGAATTACGCGCCAAAATAGGCACTATGGGTGCTGGTTCTGAAGTTGAATTAACGATTATGCGTAAAGGCAAATCTCGTAACATTGACGTCACTCTTGGTGATGCTACTGGCGCAGTGGTTGCTGCCCGAGAAATCCACCCGGCTTTGGAAGGAGCAACCTTAACTAATGGTAAAACCGTGCGCGGTAACGATGGTGTGGTTATCTCCGAAATACAAAACCGCTCACCTGCAGCCAGTATTGGTTTGCAAGATGGCGATGTGATAGTCGGTGTTAATAGAGCCAGAGTAACTACAGTAGCTGACTTACGCAGACAAATGGACGAAGCACAGGGTGTAATAGCATTAAATGTTCAACGTGGTAAGACCTCGTTGTATTTAGTAATTCGATAGTTTATTAACCGTTTTAAGCATAACAGCCAACAAATCTGCGGCTGTTATGCTTTTATCCACCTTAGATACCTACCATCAATGATTATTCAGTGTTACTCTTAATAATCAGTCGTTTAACTTGATCTACCACGTGAAAATACCAGTCTGGCTCCAGTTTTTAACAAAATCCGTCGCTTTGGGATTAATTATCTCAGCGCTTATATTAGCATTAGTGCCAGAACTAAGACGTGGCAGTGGCTTGAGCTTTGATGTGTTTAATCGCAGCGAAGCAGAGCCTGAAAAACAAAGTTATTACGACGCAATAAGTCGCTCAGCCCCCGCAGTGGTTAATATATACAGCAGTAGTATTGATATTGTTCGACGTCGGCAAGTAAATCGCACTAGTCTAGGCTCAGGTGTGATAATGACCCAAAGCGGCTACATCCTCACCTGCTGGCATGTTATCCAAAATGCTGAAAGCACTATTGTAGGACTTCCAGACGGACGCCGTGTTACTGCTGAACTTGCGGGATATGATGAACTTACCGACCTAGCAGTGTTAAAAATTACAGCCGATAATTTACAAGTTATTCCGCAAATTGAAGATCCGCAAATTCGCGTCGGTGATGTGGTTTTAGCCATAGGTAACCCATTGAATATTGGCCAGACCATTACCCAAGGCATCATTAGTCGTTCGGGCCACACCATTACCCAAAATTTCAGAGAGTTTATTCAAACCGATGCGGTAATGCATGAAGGTAACTCTGGCGGCGCTTTGGTCGATAGCAACGGCGTTTTAATTGGTATTAATAACGCCAACTTCAAAACTTTGGATAGTCAACGCAGAGTGATTGATGTGAACGGCATCTTTTTCGCGGTACCTTACACATTGGCTCGTCGAGTCATGGATGAAATCATCGAAAATGGTAAGGCAACTCATGGACAACTTGGTTTTACTGGTGGTATCGATCCTAATCTAGCCGGCATAGTTGTTACCAACGTTGCCCCTGGAGGCCCTGCTGAATTGGCAGGTTTACAACAATACGATATCATTTTATCGATGAATCAAGTTGAGTTAGAAACATTGGATCAAACTTTCGACATGATTGCGAAAAGCCGCCCTGGTGAACAATTAGATTTGTCGATATCTCGCAATGGTAAAGTTATCAATATTAAAGTGACGGTTGGCGAAGCTAGCACTTAACAGAAATTCAGTTATTGAAGTTAGTAAGGAAGTTTTAAATTATGGAAAATCCCTATAGCGCACCGAAAAGCGACATGGGCCAATCGTTATCCACTGACAGCACCTCAATGTTTTCACCGAATCAGATAACCTTAGGCGCTTTTATCGGTGGTCCTCTGGCCGCAGTATACTTTTTATATCAGAATTTTTCTGCTTTGAATCAGTTCGATAAAGCTCAACAAACCCTACGATGGGGGTTATCTTTGTGCTTGGTTTTTATCTGCTTATTGCCGATTATTCCTGAGAACTTCCCAAATACAGTTATTCCTATTGTCTATTGTATTGTTGCCCGTCAGATAGCTGAAAAACACCAGTGCAGTAAACAACAAATAATCGAAAGTGATTTGTTTAGATTTCAATCCAATTGGCGAGTTTTGGTTATTACTGTTACTGCACTAATACTGTTAATGGTATTGGTCATACCGGTGATTTTCGCGTTTGAAATGTTCAGCGCCTAACGTGGTTAACTGATACGTTGTATGTTGGCGCCCAATTTGGTCAATTTAGTCTCGATATGCTCGTAACCACGATCTAAATGATAAATTCGATCGACTATGGTTTCGCCTTTAGCGACTAAGCCGGCAATAATCAAGCTGGCAGAAGCCCGCAAATCAGTTGCCATTACTTGTGCCCCAGTAAGCTGCTCTACTCCTTCACAAACCGCGTTATTGGTTTCTAGGGATATTTTAGCGCCCATCCGCTGTAACTCTGGTACATGCATGAATCGGTTTTCAAATATAGTTTCAGTCACTACACCAGTACCGTCGGCCACACAATTTAACGCCATAAATTGCGCTTGCATATCCGTTGGAAATCCAGGATGAGGAGCGGTTTTAATATTGACACTTTTAGGGCGTTTACCATGCATATTCAATGACACCCAGTCTTCACCAGTTTCAATATCAGCTCCGGCCTGAGTTAATTTAGTCAGCACAGCGTCTAGGGTATGTGGTGCAGCATTGGTACAGCGGATATTTCCCCCTGTTACTGCCGCAGCAACTAAAAAGGTCCCAGTCTCTATTCGGTCTGGTAAAACCCGATAGTGACAGCCTTGAAGACGTTTAACGCCGACAATTTTAATACTGTCGGTACCCGCTCCTGTGATTTTCGCTCCCATGCGATTTAAACAATTGGCTAAATCTACAATCTCAGGTTCTCGTGCGGCATTTTCCAACACGGTTTGACCATCAGCCAATGTCGCCGCCATCATCAAATTTTCAGTCGCGCCAACGCTGACAATATCCATGAAGATATGCGCTCCTTTGAGACGCCCATCGACTTCAGCACGCACATATCCCGCATCGACGCTGATCTTAGCGCCCATCTGTTTTAAGCCTTCAAGATGCAAATTCACAGGACGAGCACCTATGGCGCAACCACCAGGTAAAGACACGTTGGCTTTACCATACTTGGCTAACAAAGGGCCAAGCACAAGAATTGATGCGCGCATGGTTTTTACCAACTCATAAGAGGCGGTCATATTGTTAATCTTACTCGGGTCCAATTCTAACTCTTGGTTATCATGACGTTGCGCTTTTACGCCCAAACCACCCAGCAATTTGATGCTAGTGTTGATGTCCCTAAGGTGCGGAACATTGTCAAAAAAACAAGAAGAGTCCGCCAAAATACACGACATTAATATTGGTAGCGCGGCGTTTTTCGCACCGGATATCACCACATCCCCATGCAACGCAGGGCTGGTATTTATACTAAGTTTATCCATGATGCGCGAAGTTATTGGGGCACATTGAACATACGTTCACGTTGCCATTGCTTTTCGGAAAAGGTTTTTATGGAAATAGCGTGCATAGTGCCATCGGCAATTTGCTCTTTTAACGGGCCATAAATAAATTGCTGCTTTTTAACTCGACTCATGCTTTCAAATTTATCGCTTACAGCAATAATTTGAAAATGGGAGCCTTCACTAGTTACATGAACTTCGGCTAATTCCAACTGCTCTTTTAGCAGATCTGCTATTTGTTGATTATCCATTTGTACTCTTTCGATTGATAAATTTCGGCTATTGTATCGACAAAATAGTGCTAACGTTGCTTAAATTGGCAAGTTTTATTAATCCTTCAGGCAAGTTAAGCAATTCTAGAGGCACATTTTCCGATTTACAGTTTTTCGATAGCCGCATAACCCAGGCCAATCCAGCTGTATCAACCTGATTCACTCCGGCAAAATCGACCTGTAGTGTTGATGCGTTTGTCTTACAGGTTTGAATGTCACTTTGTTGTTGCGGCCAACACTTCATTACCGTATCGCGATTTAAATCACCTTTTAAATAAAAGGCGCCGCTATTACTTGTTGTAACTTCAATCGCGTTTGATTGCTCAGCCACTTAAGCCTCTTTCTTTTCAAGCGAAATAGGTTGTTCTATTTTCTCACGCATTAACTCAATGACTTTGTCGATGCCTTGTTGACGTAAAATGCTTTCGAATTCACTTTGTTTCGAAGACAACATACTGATTCCCTCAGCAACCATATCGTAAGCTTTCCATTCGTTGGTTTTTCTGTCTTTTCTAACTTTAAACGCAATCTTAATGTCTGGACGTTTTCCGTCTTTTACTATGGCTCGAACTGTCACGCTGCGCTCATCTTCAAAATCAGACTCAGGCTCGAACTCTACAGTTTGGTCGTCGTAATAGCCCATAGCCACTGCATAAGTGGTGACCAGGTATTCTCTAAAAACAGCAACGAATTCTTGTAGTTGCGCCTTTTCAGCTTTAGTAACGTATTTACCTAATACCTTGAACGCAGAAAACTTATAGTCAACATGGGGTAACAATTCTTCTTTCATGATCACCCGCAATACTTCCGGATCTTCAGAAATTTTTTGCTTTTCACGTTTGATGCGGTCAAAAGTCTGAGACGCAACATCTTTTACCATGCTGTATGGGTTAGTCTCATCAATGGTTTGCCCGTGAGCATTTAAACCAATCGTCAACAATGCGATTGACGCTATCTTTATTAAAAACCTGTTTCTCATAATTTTTCCCAACGAGATTGGCAGCTTAGTCACTGCCTTTACTAAATAAAAATTGACCTATTAGATCTTCTAAAACGAGCGCTGATTTGGTGTCGGCAATATAGTCACCATCAGCTAGATTTTCGATATCATCGATAGTGAAACCCGGTTGAAATCCCACATACTGCTCGCCCAATAAACCAGAAGTTAAAATCGATGCTGAACTGGTTTCTGGAAATTGGTTATAGGTAGTAGAAATACTCAAGGTAACTACGGGTGTAAAGTCTTTTGGATCCAATTTAATTTTCTCGACTCGACCAATCACAACGCCGCCCACTTTTACCGAAGAACGCTCTTTTAAACCACCAATGTTGTCAAACTTGGCATACAGGGTATAAGTATCTCCCTGCCCCACAGAACCTCGACTGGCTACGTTTAGTGCTAACATTAGTGAGGCTGCAATCGCCATTGCAACAAACAATCCAACTAATACTTCAACTTTCCTTGATGTCATGCTCAATTCCTCACTCTATTCCAAACATAATTGCGGTTAAAACGAAATCTAATCCAAGTACAGCCAATGATGAATACACCACGGTTTGTGTTGTCGCTGCACTTATTCCTTCCGAAGTAGGCACTGAGTCGTATCCTTTGAAGATAGCGATCCAGGTGATCACAAACGCAAAGAAAACACTTTTAATGACACCATTCATCACGTCTTCGTTCCATTCAACGGTAGACTGCATGATTGACCAGTAACTTCCCACGTCAACACCAAGCCATTCAACACCAACTAAGTGTCCACCTAAAATACCTACCGCACTAAAAATCATAGTCAACATCGGCATTGATATTAAACCAGCCCAGAGCCTAGGAGCGACTACTCGACGTAGCGGATCAACGGCCATCATTTCTAAACTACTCAGTTGTTCTGTGGCTTTCATCAAACCGATTTCAGCGGTTAACGCCGAACCAGCGCGGCCAGCAAACAGCAATGCTGTAACAACAGGTCCTAGCTCTCGTAAAATAGACAAGGCAACCATAGGACCTAAGCTACCTTCAGCACCATAATCAACTAAAATAGTATAGCCTTGCAGCGCCATAACCATGCCAATAAACAAACCAGAAACGATAATAATGGAAAGTGACTGCACACCAACCACGTAAACTTGTTTTATCGTCAATGAGATATTTTTAATTTGAGGGGCAGCTAACACTGCTCCCATAAGCATACCGGTCGCTCGCCCAATGGCTGCAAATCGATCAAGTGTTGATTGTCCAAGTTTTGCTAACCAATCCACTAACTCACTCCTAAAAATTCTTGCTCCAGCGATTTCGCTGGGTAGTGGAATGGCACAGGTCCATCTGCTTCACCACGTAAAAATTGTTGCACTAACGCTGAGTCGCTTTGCTTAATTTCCTCAGGAGTCCCTGAGCCAATAATTTTCTTTTCAGCCAGAATGTAAACATGATCGGCGATACTCATCACTTCTTTTACATCGTGGGTTACCACCACACTGGTCAAATTCAACGCGTTATTTAATTCTTTAATCAGTTTAACCAGTACACCCATAGATATCGGATCTTGTCCGGCAAAGGGTTCATCGTACAAAATCAACTCAGGATCTAATGCAATAGCCCGAGCAAGCGCTGCTCGACGCGCCATTCCGCCAGATAATTCACTGGGCATTAAATTGACTGCACCGCGCAGCCCTACCGCTTGAAGTTTTAATAAAACAATGGTTTTAATTAAATCCTCAGACAAGTTACTGTGTTCACGCAAAGGATATGCAATGTTGTCGAAAACACTGATATCTGTAAATAAAGCACCACTTTGGAACAACATACTCATCTGACGGCGAACATGAAATAATCGTTTACGGCTCATTCCTGGAATGGATTCACCACGAAATTGAATATCACCACTGTTGGGGCGCAACTGCCCACCAATCAGTTTTAAAAGCGTTGTTTTACCGATCCCACTAGGACCCATTATTGCCGTGGTTTTCCCTTCTGGTATGTGTAACGAAATATTGTCGTAAATTACACGGTTACCACGTTTAAAGGTCAAACTATCTATTTCTATTAAATTTTTCACCGAAACTCCGAGTGGCCTGGATGAGTAGACACGACAAACACCTAAAATGTTTCAACCGATGCGACGATTTGAGGCCATTTTATCGTTTTTCAAGGTTAATAAACAATTATTCCACGCAAAATGACCAAAATTAATCACGCTATTTAAATGAATGATAACAGTATAGATTATGGGGCGTTATTGACTAACTGCTTCGATTTGTAACAAAGCGTAACGCAAAACGAATTGTATCTGTTGTTGTGGCTATAATATTTTAGATAACACCTATTCAGCCTTGATATAAATTGATAGGTCACAATATCTTGATCAAAGATTGTAAATACAAAGTAAAGGTCCGTTTAGATAAGTAAAATTATGGCTTATCTGAGACGATAAATTATTATTGTAAAGTCATTAGGAATTACATATGTATTTTGCGATAATCATATCATTGTTTTTTAAAGAAATAGTCAAGTGATATTAGAAATCCTTATTTTTATAGCCGGTCTAGCTGTTCTTAGCTGGAGCGCCGACAAATTTGTTTATGGTGCCTCAGCACTTGCCACCAACATTGGCGTTTCGCCCATGGTTATTGGATTAACAATAGTTGCCATGGGCTCATCTGCGCCTGAAATAGTTGTCTCAGCGACAGCATCTTTAAATAGTAACCCTGATACCGCTGTCGGAAATGCCATTGGTTCTAATATTACTAATATTGCCTTGGTACTGGGTATAACCGCGATATTAAAGCCATTGATGGTTTCAAGTAGTACGATTAAGCGCGAACTTCCTGTTCTGTTATCTGTGACTTTGTTGGCCGTTTACTTTTTAGCAGATGGTCATTTAAGCTTTATTGAAGGTTTAGTGTTAATCGCTTTATTTGTGTTTACGATTGGGGGGTTAACCTGGATATCTCTAAGTGCTGAAAAAAATGATCCATTGCACACAGAAACCGCCGATGAAATTCCCCGCGATGTACCGCCATCAAAAGCTATTTTTTGGGTTGTTTTAGGGCTTATCTTCCTCCCCTTGAGCGCGCACTTCATGGTTGACTCTGCTGTTCATATCGCAAGATACTTGGGAATGAGTGAATTACTTATTGGGTTAACCATTATAGCGCTCGGTACTAGTTTACCGGAATTGGCAGCCTGTATAGCCGGAGTATTGAAAGGCGAAGACGATCTCGTATTAGGCAATATCATTGGTTCAAACATTTTCAATATTCTTGCCGTATTGGCTATGCCAGGACTTATATCCCCAGGAATAATAGACGAAAATGTCGCCAATCGAGATATGTACGCCATGTTATTCGTGACCGTCTTACTTATTTTATTTAGTTTTAATATCCGAGGCACAAGGCAAATAAACCGTTGGGAAGGTGTAGCCTTCGTCGTTTGTTATCTAGCCTATTGCGCATTCTTGTTTATTTAAATAAAGCGAATTAACTATGTCTTCAGATTATATCGCATCGGCACTTAAGGTATTAGAAATAGAGTCTAAAGCGATTCTACAGTTGCAAGAATATATTGATGAAAGTTTTGAAAGAAGTTGTCAAATCATTCAAAACTGTAAAGGAAAAGTGGTTGTTTGTGGCATGGGAAAATCAGGTCATATCGGCCATAAAATTGCCGCCACGCTAGCCAGCACTGGCACCCCCGCCTTTTTCATGCATCCTGGGGAAGCTAACCATGGTGATTTAGGGATGATAACCAACCAGGATGTATTGTTGGCTATTTCTAACTCTGGTGAAACGGCGGAGTTACTGAATTTAATCCCCGTGGTTAAACGAATGGAAGTCCCGATCATTTCAATGACAAACAGTACTACCAGCTCGTTAGGTAAACACTCTGATGAAGTACTGTGTATTAAGGTAGAACAAGAAGCCTGTTCGTTAGGGTTAGCACCAACCGCCAGTACGACTGCAACTTTGGCAATGGGTGATGCATTAGCTGTAGCATTATTAAACGCCAGTGGGTTTACCTCCGCCGATTTTGCGCTATCTCATCCAGGTGGAAGCTTAGGTCGTAGGCTGTTATTAACAATTGCAGATATCATGCATACAGGTGATGAGTTACCCTTAGTGAAATTAGATCAAACCGTGCGCAATGCTTTGTTCGAAATTTCTCGAAAAGGGCTAGGAATGACAGGAATAATAGACGAGACTGGCAAGTTGGTTGGGATTTTTACAGATGGTGACTTGCGCCGCATCCTTGATGATAGGATTGATATACACTCAACCCCAGTTTCTGAGGTAATGACAGCTAACAGCAAAACGGGTCGACCGGAAATGTTAGCAGTTGAAGGACTTAATTTGATGGAGAAATACAGTATCAATTCAATGTTTGCAGTAGATCATGAAAATAAGCCAGTTGGCGCATTAAATATGCATATGTTACTAAAAGCCGGAGTTGTTTAGTGTCAATTATTGAAACCCTTTATGGTCCAGTTAATAACCATTTCATTAATAAGCTTAGTAAAATTAAATTACTGGTGTGTGACGTAGATGGCATCTTCTCTGATGGCAGCATTTTTATGGGAAACAATGGTGAAGAACTTAAAGCGTTTCATACACTTGATGGCTATGGCGTAAAGTCAATGTTGGAAATTGGCATTGATGTGGCAATAGTCACTGGTCGCCAGTCCGCCATTGTGGAAAATAGAATGTCAGCCCTAGGCGTGTCTCTGATCATTCAAGGTGTCGAAGACAAAAAGACCGCAGTACATAAACTCAAAACGGGATTAAACCTAAAAAAAGAGAATATCGCTTCAATGGGTGATGATATGCCTGATGTAGGTATGTTTGAACAAAGCAGTGTGTCTATCAGTGTTCCTAATGGCCATCCATATGTGAAATCAGTGGCAGAATATGTCACTAAAACAACTGGTGGTGCTGGCGCAGTGAGAGAAATCTGTGATCTAATTTTGTTTGCCAACAACAAATTAAATCGTATTTACGGTAGTAGTGTATGAATCGTATCACCCTAAGCATTGGCATCTTGTTTGTGCTAGTCTTGATGGTATATGTGCCAGGGTGGATGGGTTCAGATCCAGAACAGACAGATTCTAGTAATGAAGATTCCTGGCAGCCTAATTATCAGGCGAGGAATATGCGCAGCACTCTTTACAATGAAAACGGCGAAGTGAATCATCAGGTATTCGCGCTTAAAATGGAACATTATCAAATCCTAGGCTTCACTTTATTCAGCCAACCTAAATACACCATCTATGTTTCCGATGAGCAAACGCCTTGGCATGTAGAAGCTGAGGAAGGCACGCTGTATGAGGATAATCGAATTCAATTAGAAACTGATGTAGAGATTAGAAGCCTCGATGAATCGGGATTTGTGCAAACAATCAGAACCCAGTTTTTAGAAATTAATTTAGTCGATAAAACAATGATGTCTGACGAACCGGTTGAGATAAACGGGAAAGATTTCATTGTTAAAAGTAACGGTTTTGTAGCAAATTTAACTACACAGGAATATGAACTTAAAAATCATGTGCAAACTCAATATGCGCCGCGTTAGCGCTTTATTTATTAGCTTAATGTTCAGCGCCGCTATTATTGCCGGTGAGAACGATTTTAGCTTGCCAATCAAAGTTGACTCAAAGTCGAATTTTTTTGATGGCAAAACCAAAACGTCGATATTTAGAAAAGACGTCAAAATCACCCAAGGTAGCCTTGAAATTTTGGCTGACGAAGTCGAGGTTATTGCGGGTTTAGGGGAAGGTAAAGAAGTTTTTATTGCCCGAGGTAAACCAGCAAAATACAGCCAAACCCTCGATGATGGCAGTAATATTAGCGCCGCGGCCAATGAAATTAAATATGAAGTATCGAATCGTACTCTGACACTCAATGGTGCAGCCGAATTAAATCAGGATAGTAGCCTTGTTAAAGGTGAATCGATTCAATTTAATATGGAATTAGAGCAATTGATAGCAGAAAGTGACGGCAACGCAGAAGGCGGTGTCACTGCCATTTTCCAACCCGAAAGCATTCGCAATCGGCAAACTGACGACACTAAAAAAACTGAAGAAGAGCAAGACAAGTTGCAGGATGAAAAACCTTAATGGCAACGTTAAAAGCGACCAATTTAGCGAAGTCTTATAAATCTCGGCAAGTGGTGCGAGATGTAAGCATTGAAGTTTCTACTGGACAGATTGTTGGCCTGTTAGGTCCCAATGGTGCTGGTAAAACGACGACCTTCTATATGATTGTTGGGTTAGTGCCACTCGATAAAGGCGAGATTTATATTGATCAGACCGAGTTAACCTTACAACCCATGCACATCCGTGCACGAAAAGGAATTGGTTATCTTCCTCAAGAATCATCTATATTTCGTAAGTTAACCGTTTACCAAAATATCATGGCAATTTTGCAAACCCGAAAAGAATTAAGTTCTGATCAGCGAGAAGAGCAAGCGGATGCATTATTGGATGAATTCAATATTAACCATATTCGTAACAGCCTTGGCATGAGTTTATCAGGCGGGGAGCGCAGAAGAGTCGAGATCGCTCGTGCATTAGCGGCCGCCCCTGAGTTTATTCTATTGGATGAACCCTTTGCTGGTGTTGACCCGATTTCAGTAAACGATATAAAAAAAATAATTCAACACCTACGCGATAGAGGTATTGGTGTATTAATAACTGATCATAATGTGCGTGAAACGCTAGACGTGTGTGAAAAAGCGTATATTGTGAGTCATGGTGAATTGATAGCTTCTGGAACCGCAGAAGAAGTTTTAAATAATCAACAAGTCAGAGATGTATACCTTGGCGAGCAATTCAAGCTATAGTAGAGGTATGTTGTTTTTAACCAAAGCTTTGTGGCTAAACAAGTAAGAATAAAAAAACTAAATGAAACCCTCGTTACAATTAAAATTCAGCCAGCAACTAACAATGACGCCTCAATTGCAACAGGCTATACGTCTATTGCAATTATCAACGCTGGATTTACAACAGGAAATACAGGAAGCGTTAGAATCGAATCCACTTTTAGAAGTAGAAGACGGTTCAGATATCCCTACTGGGGATTCCGCTTTAGCAGACAGTAATGACAAGTTCTCAGAGGAGACGGTATCCGCAAGTTCTGATTCCATGGATACAAACGAGGCATTAGAAAAAGCAGATATCCCAGACGAATTACCCATAGATAGCACATGGGACGAATATATCAGTGCCTCCTCAGCCCCCGCCTCAATAAGCGGTGGTAGTGGCGGCGATGACGACCAAATTTTCCAAGGTGAAACAACCGAAAATATTCAAGATCACCTATTGTGGCAGATGCGCTTAACGCCTTTTTCTGAAGTTGATACTGCCATAGCAATCGCAATTATCGACTCTATTGATGAGTCTGGTTACCTCACTATCAGCACCGAAGATGTTCTTGCTAGTCTCGACCATGAAGAGGTTGAACTTGATGAGGTGGAATGCGTTTTAAAACGTATTCAAATGTTCGACCCTATTGGTTCAGGCTCAAGAAATCCGCAAGAATGTTTAATGGTACAAATGAATCAATTTGCACCTGACACCCCTTGGTTAAATGAAGCTAAGTTATTAATCAGCGAATATGCTGACTTATTAGGCAGTAAAGATTACCGAACTTTAATGCGTAAAACTCGTCTAAAAGAAGACGAATTACGAGAAGCTATGCGGTTATTGCAAACACTCAATCCACGCCCTGGTAGTTCATTGTTAATCGGTGAATCTGAATACGTCATTCCAGATGTTTCAGTGATGAAGAAAAATGGTCGTTGGCAAGTTGAGCTAAATCCCGATAGTTTGCCTAAGCTGAATGTAAATCAGCAATATGCGGCAATGAGCCGGAACGCTAAAAACACCAGTGATAGTCAATTTATTCGGTCGCATATGCAAGAAGCCAAGTGGTTTATAAAAAGTCTAGAGAGTCGTAATGACACTTTACTCAAAGTCGCAAACTGCATTGTTCAGCAGCAGGTTGGTTTTTTTGAGCATGGACCTGAAATGATGAAACCAATGGTGTTAAATGATGTCGCAGAAATGGTAGATATGCATGAATCAACTATTTCCCGTGTTACCACACAGAAATATATGCATACACCTAGAGGAATTTATGAACTTAAATACTTTTTCTCCAGCCATGTAGCAACTGATTCTGGAGGAGAGTGTTCCTCAACGGCAATTCGCGCATTAATTAAAAAACTCGTCGCAGCAGAGCTTCCTACCAAGCCTCTTAGCGACAGTAAGATTGCTGATCTACTGGCAGACCAAGGTATTCAGGTCGCCCGTAGGACAATAGCAAAATACCGGGAGTCTTTATCGATCCCACCGTCTAACCAACGCAAGAGCCTGCTGTAGGCTCAACAACAGAAGGAATACGCTAATATGCAAATTAACCTTACTGGCCATCATGTAGAAATTACAGATTCTTTGCGAGATTATGTAGACAATAAATTTACAAAGCTAGAAAGGCATTTTGATCATATCAACAATGTCCATGTCATTCTTAATGTCGAGAAGCTTAATCAAAAAGCTGAAGCGACAGTTCATCTTAGCGGAGGCGAAGTATTTGCAACCTCAGAGCACAACGATATGTACGCAGCAATTGACGGATTGATAGATAAGCTTGATCGACAGGTAATCAAGCACAAGGAAAAAATTAAGCGTCATTAACATATATTAGATTAATTAATGGAAATTAAAGACATCCTTTCCCCTGACTGCACAAGTTGTGCAGTCCAGGGGACAAGTAAAAAACGAATTCTTGAAACTATCAGCCTGATAGCGGCAGAAAAAATCGATGACATTGATCAGACAACGATTTTAAATAGTCTGGTTAGCCGCGAAAAGATGGGCAGCACAGGAATCGGGAATGGTATTGCATTGCCACACGGTAGACTGTCGGGTTTAAAGGATGTGGTCGCAGTTCTAATCACCAGTGATCCTTCTATCAACTTTGACGCTGTGGATAATTGTCCTGTGGACATATTTTTCGCAATTTTAGTACCTGAAGATAAAGCCGCCGGACACCTGCAAACCTTAGCAACCATCGCGACAAAATTAAGTGATAAGGAAATTCTGAAACGTATTCGTCGTGCAGAAGATAATGCTCAGTTATACGAGGCAATCGTTGCATGAAACTGATAATTATTAGTGGCCGCTCTGGTTCAGGAAAGTCTATTGCACTGAGGTCTTTAGAAGACTTAGGTTACTATTGTGTCGACAATATCCCAGTTAACCTATTACCGACTCTAACCCATACGGTTATGGATGAATATGACCAAGTGGCCGTGAGTATCGATGTTAGAAACCTTCCCAAGGTACCTGGTGAATTAGTCGAAATTCTTGATTATTTGCCTGCCACTTGGGACATGACCATAGTCTATTTAGATGCCAGTGATGACATGCTGATAAAACGCTTCAGCGAAACTCGTCGACTGCATCCGTTATCTCGTCAAAACAAATCTCTTTCGGATGCGATTCAGGCAGAGGGTCAACTGTTAGCCCCTATTGCGGAACGCGCCGACTTATATCTAGATACAGACAAACTTTCGGTGCATCAATTAGCTGAATTGGTTCGAGAGCGAATTCTAGGCAAGAAAAGCTCTAGGCTAGTTTTGGTATTTGAATCCTTCGGTTTTAAATACGGCATTCCTAAAGACGCCGATTATGTATTCGATGCGCGATTTTTACCTAACCCACATTGGGAGCCAGACTTAAAGCACCTCAGTGGATTAGACTCTCCGGTCGAGATATTTTTAGGCTCACAGCCAATAGTGACGAAATTTATCTGGCAAATTCAAAATCTCATTTCAACTTGGCTTCCTCATCTAGAAAGAAACAATCGTAGTTACGTGACAGTAGCAATCGGTTGTACTGGAGGCCAACATCGCTCAGTTTATGTGGCTGAGTCACTCGCTAAAACATTTTCAGCGTCTCACCCAGATGTTCAAATAAGGCACCGAGAGTTAAATCGATGAATCGATTTGAAAAGCAAATAGTCATCGTTAACAAACTTGGATTACACGCAAGAGCGGCTACTGAATTAGTCAAAGTAGCCAATCAATTTGATGCCGTTGTTACCCTAGTTCAAGGGGAGAAATCGGCTTCCGCAAATAGTGTATTGGGCTTGATGATGTTAGAAAGCTCCCAAGGCAAAGAAGTTAACGTCATTAGCGAAGGAGTCGATGCTGAACACGCCCTTGCCGCGATTGAAAAACTCATAGTTGAGAAATTTCACGAAAACGAATAGTTAAGCAATGTGCAAATAATTGCTGACCTGCTGCCCTTAGTCCTCTAAACTATTAGTATTAGTAGTTTTTTCATTGAGCTGCATATTCATGGCAGAAGCATTAGAGGTTAAACACGCCCAACGACAACTGAAGGCTATCAATCAAGCCTTGGCCAGTGGTCGCTTTATGCATGTCCGCAAAACAATTCACGACATGCCAGCTTGCGACATCGCCCTTCTTCTAGAGTCTTCCCCAAGCAAATCAAGAACTGAACTGTGGGAAATGTTGGACTCCGATTTTTATGGCGATGTATTAGAAGAACTGTCCGAAGATGTACGTAATGGCATCATCGGACAAATGCTTCCAGACAAAGTTGTTGATGCCCTAGAAGACATGGAGATTGATAACTTAGCGGAAACGTTAAGCAGTTTACCGCAATCGGTCTCAAAAGACGTGCTGAAATCGATGGATGAGCAAGACCGTCAGCGCGCAGAAAAAGCCCTTTCTTATGGTGAGGATACCGCCGGGTTCATTATGAATACCGACACCATAACCCTACGCAGCGATGTAAACATTGATGTGATTCTGCGTTACTTGCGACTCAAAGGTGAAATTCCAGAAAGCACTGACACATTTTATGTTGTGAGTCGAAATGACACCTTAATTGGAACTGTACCAGTCACTAAGCTTCTAACGGCTCTGCCAGACTCCAGTATTGAAGATATTATGGATGAGGAAGCTGAAGCCATCCCCGTTGATATGCCAGAAACAGAAGTGGCAAAATTATTCGAACGCTATAACTGGCTGTCAGCACCGGTAGTCGATTCTAGCCGACAACTATTGGGTCGTATCACCATAGATGATGTAGTGGATATTATTCGCGAAGACGCCGAACACTCTATGATGAGTATGGCCGGTTTGGATGATGAAGAAGATACCTTCGCCCCGGTATTGCAAAGTACGCAGCGGCGTTCAGTATGGTTGGCCGTAAATCTAGTAACGGCACTTCTTGCCGCAGCCGTAAGTGATCTTTTTGAAGCAACACTAAGCCAAATGGCAGTGTTAGCTATTCTCAATACAATTGTCCCAAGTATGGGCGGAGTAGCAGGCAATCAAACACTAACCTTGGTTATTCGTGGTATGGCGCTAGGCCACGTAAGTGCTGATAACTCAAGATGGTTGGTGAGCAAAGAATTAGCCATTGGATTTTTTAATGGTGCGATTTGGGCGCTGTTAATTGCATCGGTCATTGCCATTTGGAAACAAGATTGGATGTTAGGAGGAGTCATTGCCTTTGCCATGATGATCAATATGGTTGCCGCTGGTTTAGCCGGAGCAACCTTACCATTGGTAATGAAAAAGTTGAAAATAGATCCTGCCCTAGCAGGAAGTGTAATTTTAACCACCATTACTGACGTCGTAGGTATTTTTGCCTTTTTAGGTACAGCCACTTTGTTGCTTGTTTAGTTTTAGGAAATAAAACGATTAAATCGATTGCACAGCTCGTCGTATACATTGGCATAGCCTTGCTTGCTTTTGCGGGGAATTCAATTCTATGTCGTTTGGCGTTAGCAGACTCAAGTATAGATGCCACTTCTTTTACCTTAATCCGCTTAATATCTGGCGCAATTATGCTTATCTTAATTTTGCTGATAAAAGGAAACGTCAATCAAATTAACAATAAAGGCAGTTGGCCGGCTAGCTTAGCGCTTTTTATATATGCGGCAGGGTTTTCCTACGCATACATTGAGCTTGATACGGGGGTAGGGGCGTTAATTTTATTCGCTTGTGTGCAAATAACCATGTTGGTCATCAGTTGGTATTATGGTGCGCGATTAACCTTAGTTGAATCCTTGGGTGTGTTAGTCGCATTTGCCGGTTTTATTTATCTTGTTTCGCCTGGAGCAAACTCTCCTTCGATTTTTGGCGTTACACTAATGGCATTGGCAGGCATAGCTTGGGGATGTTATTCAATTATTGGTAGTCGCTCTGCAACGCCATTAATAGACACAAGCTCTAACTTTATAAGAGCATCGGTTATTAGTTTAGTGCTAACTCCAGTGTTATTTATTGAATCAAATCAATTACAAACAATGGGCGTGGTTTACGCCTTAGCATCAGGCATGATCACATCAGGAGTTGGTTATGCCATCTGGTACAAAGTGCTCCCACACATTCGCTCCAGTGTGGCTGCGGTGTTACAACTCAGCGTACCCGCAATAGCAGCCCTAGGTGGATTGTTGTTATTAGAAGAGCTACTCACGATGAAAATGTTAATTTCAAGTGGCGCTATACTCGGTGGTATAGCGCTGGTGATTTACGGCAAACAACAGCAAACAAGCTAATTAGTCATTCAAACAAGGCTCAATTAATCTAATCTTTTATGTTTTCGCAATATAATCCTGCGCTTTATGCCTAACAAAGCGCAGCTTAGTAAGTTAACAGCCGCAATTGACTATAGATGATTTACCCAATAAGTTAATCATCTATATTTTGTGAGCTTAGCCAATCGTTTAACTTCGCAGTGTCCTGCTTTTCTGCCATTTCGAGCTCTTCTACCCAATCATGCACGTTTTCCCACCAGGTTGGATGATCACCTTGCTGAATACGATTTGCAATTTTTTGCACTCGAGCAAGGCCAACAGAACCGGCTGCACCTTTAATTTTGTGAGCTTGAGAACACACTTCTTCTTTGTCATTTGCACTCAAGTTTATATTGAGTATTTCCATGTAGTCAGGCATGTTTTCTTGGAACACTCCAACACTTGTGCGCACCATTTCATGACCGATAGTATCCACCAGCATTTGTAACAAATCTAAATCTAGAATAGATTCTAATTCACTGGGTTTTGCTTCTTCTACGGAGAACTGCGGGATATCTTTTTGATCAACAAACAAGTTGTTAAAAACTTCAATTACCCGACTCTTTTTAATCGGTTTGGCAATAACATCATCCATGCCGTTATTTAAATATTCTTGACGGGTTTTAATCACATTTGCGGTCAATGCCACTATTGGAGTTTGTTCCACTAAACCTTCTTCATGTAATATTGATGCAACATTAAATCCCGTCATATCAGGTAGTTGAATATCTAACAATATTAAATCGTATTGCTTTTCACGGGCCATTTTTAATGCGTCTTGGCCGTTCATAGCAACTTCCACAGTTTGCCCTAGCTTCTCTAATAAAGCTTTAGCCACCATAACATTGAGTTCGATATCTTCTACCAACAGAATCTGCAAGCCATGAACCAAAAGCTCTTGTAACTGCAAAGGTTTATTATTAATAGTAAGGGGCAACTCGACTGTAAAGCAGGTACCCTCCCCTACTACACTATTCACTTTAATTTGGCCTTTCATCAGACTGACCATTTCTTTACAGATGGCCAAACCAATACCGGTTCCCGTTGCCGATTGATGATCAGGATGATTAACCTGATAATACATAGCGAAAATCTTATCTAATTCTGTTTTTGGAATACCAACACCAGTATCTTTAATCGTAAATTTGACCGAACTGATACCCGGTTTTTCTTCTGTCGCTTCAACCGTTAAGTTGACCTTACCTTTTTGCGTAAACTTAACCGCGTTAAATAGTAAATTCCACAAAACCTGACGTAAGCGCGTACCGTCTGCTTCCACTTGGAAAGGCAGAGGCTCAATAATTTGCGTTTCAAAACGCAAACCTTTATCAGCCGCTAGCAATTGAATGATGCTACCTAATTCGTTGGTAAACTCTTTCAATGAAACCGTTTTAAGGGATAGCTCTAACCTATCGCGATCAAGTTTGTCTAGATCAACTATATCATTGAAGATATTCCCTAAGGTGATACCGCTAGCATAAATAGTACTTACCCAAGCAAACTGCTCATCCGATAAGTTTGTGTCACGCAGCATTCGGCTAAGACCGACAATACCATTTAAGGGAGTACGCAATTCATGGCTAATAGTGGCAATGAAGGCCGTTTTATCTTTGTTCGCTTTAGTAACAACGTTTTCGGCTTGTTTACGTTCCGTAATATCGCGGCCGAAAGCAAGTAAACCCAGACGCTTACCTTCTTTATCGTAAAAAGGAACCTTACGCATTTCATAATAACGACGACGACCATCTGCAAATCTTAACCACACTTCTTCGGTAATACTGGCATTGGTTTCTAAAACTTCATGGTCACTAGCCACTACTTGACGAGCAAGATCTTCGTCATACACTTGATGGGGAGTTAGACCAATTAGCTCTTCTTCGGTCTTTCCGGTCATTTGTTCTGCGACCCGGTTACAGCCAGCAAATCGACCTTCTTCATTACGATAATAAATTAAATCGGGAGAGGCATCGATTATAGAACGAAGTAATGTAGACAGACGTTTAGCCTGGTCTTCTTGCTCAGATTTTTTATTAATTTCTCTTTCTAAATCGTGAAATACAATCTCTCGTTCCAATTGCGCATTTTTACGTTGTTCAATTTCGTAATTAAGTTTTTGTACCGATAACTGCAATTCATGATTTCGCAGCACATCTTCTTCGCGCATTAATTCAAGTTGTTGCACGGCTTCTGACAAACTATCTCTTGATTGCTCCAATTGTTTTACCAACTCAGTAAAAACAATTAGTACCCAAGGCGCACTTAACATGGTCAAGATGATCGCACTAATGAAATCCTTTATTTCCACTTCACCACTCATAATTATGCGTATTACATATGAACCGCAAATGGTGAAAGCCAATGTTAGTAAAACAAAAAATATGCTTATTTTGAGTGTACCGAAACGGATAACGAATCGCGCTACGCCGATGGCCCAAGATTCAATTGGAGCTTTTGAATGCATTTCTAAAATCTCTGTGTGAGTAGAAGACCAATGCTATCAAGAAACACTACCGTAGGTGAATGTTTCAATTAAATTAATGTTAAATAAACTGAATTTGTAACCCGCGCAGATGTCAAAAGACTTATTAACTGGGTTTTAAGCAAACTAATCTGTACCCAAGCAAACGAGTAAGTTTGACATTCCTAGGCCCTTGAATTGGTTTACACAGCCATGATTGAGTGAATTCTAAATTATCCAGAAACATCAATGTGTTTAATATTTATACTGCAACTGAATTACCAATCGAAACAATATGATATAAATTATTCTTAGCTAGTTCTTTACAGTTATGCAGTTTAATTAAATAATTATGCGGTTAGAAAGGACCAATAAAGTGGGTTGTTACAAAAACCACCAAATAATAAACGTATTGTTAACAAATGCTCATCTATTTTCAGCCTTTTTGAAGTGATTTACTTGATCAAAATGAATTTTGTAAGCATTTGATTTGGATTGATTTTATTATCATGAATTGTTAAACAATGGAAAAATTGAATGATTCGCTCGTTGCGCGGATTGATTTCTCCCTTTAATGTCGGTATTTTGTCAGGCCGCTTGGCTAAAAATTCATAAAAATTCGATAACCGGCTGGTACCCTCAAACAAACGACAAGAAAACAACATAAACCAGCAACGAGCAAAACTGACCACAGAAGTCAGGCTCAGTGCAGCTAAATACCAACATTCTAGTTGGCATGTACAACCTTTCTCAGCCAAAGGTTGAAGGAGTTACGTTAATGAGTTTGTATAACCCAAATGATTCAAAAGACAACTGTGGTTTTGGATTAATCGCCCACACTGAAGGTGAAGCTAGTCATAGACTGGTTACTACCGCAATTGAAGGCCTCGATCGCATGCAGCATCGTGGTGGTATTGCTGCGGATGGTAAAACCGGAGATGGTTGTGGATTGTTGTTGCAAAAACCAGATGAATTTTTCAATCTGATTGCAGCAGAAAATGGTTGGAAATTAGGCAAAAAGTATGGCGTAGGAATGATCTTCCTAAACCAAAATACAGAAAAAGCACAGATTGCTCGCCAAACAATAGAAGAAGAATTGTCCAAAGAAACCTTAGCAGTGGTAGGTTGGCGAGAAGTGCCAGTTGACCATTCGGTTTTAGGTGACCTTGCAGCCCAAGGTGTACCAAAAATGGAGCAAGTATTCGTCAATGCTCCTCCAGGATGGCGTAAAAGAGATTTAGAACGCCGCTTATTCATGGTTCGAAGACGGGTTGAAAAAAGATTAGTCGAAGACAGCGATTTTTACATTGCCTGTTTATCTGCACTAGTAACTATATATAAAGGCTTGGTAATGCCGAAAGATTTGCCAAACTTTTATTTGGATCTTGCCGATGAACGCTTAAAGTCCGCCATTTGTGTATTCCATCAACGTTTTTCTACGAATACATTACCTAAATGGCCGTTAGCGCAACCTTTCAGATTTTTAGCACATAACGGTGAAATCAATACCATTCGTGGTAATAGAGACTGGGCACAAGCTCGTTCGAAAAAGTTTGTAACACCGTTATTGCCTGATCTCCAAGATGCAGCTCCTTTTGTAAACACTGAAGGGTCAGACTCATCTTCGTTAGACAATATGCTGGAATTGTTTTTAGCCGGTGGTATGGATTTGTTTAGAGCCATGCGTTTGCTCGTTCCACCAGCATATCAAAATAACAGTACCATGGACGACGATCTTCGTGCGTTCTATGAGTTTAACTCAATGCACATGGAACCTTGGGACGGCCCTGCTGGTATCGTTATGACCAATGGTCGCCATGTGGCCTGTAACCTCGATAGAAATGGTTTACGTCCTGCCCGCTATGTATTAACCAAAGACGGCTTTATTACCCTTGCCTCAGAAATTGGCATTTGGGATTACAAGCCTGAAGATGTGGTTGAAAAAGGTCGTGTTGGACCGGGCGAAATGCTTGCTGTTGACACATACACAGGTAAGATTTGGCGCTCCAACGAAATTGATGAAGAATTAAAAACTCGCCATCCTTATAAAGAGTGGATTGATCAACACATCAAACACCTCAAGCCGATTGAAGAGTGTGACGCCAGCCAAATTGGTAAACGTGCCTTTGATGACGACATGATGAGCACCTATCACAAGCTGTTCAATTACAGCTATGAAGAAAATCAGCAAATCATTAAAGTGCTTGCCAATGATGGACAAGAAGCGGTTGGCTCTATGGGTGACGATACGCCTATGGCTGTTATGTCATCGAAACAGCGCACTGTATATGACTACTTCCGTCAGCAATTTGCTCAAGTAACTAATCCACCAATTGATTCATTACGGGAAAATCACGTAATGTCGTTGGCGACCTGTGTCGGTCGTGAACAGAACGTCTTTAGTGAAACATCGGGATATGCGAATCGAGTATTATTTAACTCACCGGTATTAATGTATACCGATCTGAAACAGCTGCGCGAATACGATTCTGAATATTATTATTCCGAGATTATCGATTTGAATTACCTTCCTGAAGAAGGACTCAAAAAGGCAATTGAGCGCATTTGTAATGAAGTCGAATACCTAGTTAAACAGAAACGTGCTGCGTTTGTAATATTATCAGACCGTAATATTAAGCAAAACAGATTGCCTATCCCTGCAGCTATGGCTGTTGGAGCAGTGCAGCGCCGTTTGATTGAAAAATCACTTCGTTGTGATGCCAACATAATAGTAGAAACCGCTTCAGCTCGTGACCCTCACCACTTCGCAGTGTTGATTGGTCTTGGCGCAACGGCTGTTTACCCATTCTTAGCCTATGAAACCATTGAACAAATGGTAGAAGAAGGTGAAATTGAACTGACCGCAATGCAAGCCACATTGAATTACCGTAAGGGTATCAATAAAGGTCTGTATAAAATCATGTCTAAAATGGGTATCAGTACTATCGCTAGTTACCGTAGCTCAAAATTATTTGAAGCTATCGGTATTAACAAAGAAGTCACTGAGCTATGTTTCAAAGGAATCCCAAGCCGAATACAGGGCACTGGATTTGAAGACTTTGAACAAGATCAAATTAATTTGAATCGAATTGCTTGGTTGAAGCGCAAGCCAATGTCTCACGGTGGACTATTAAAATACGTACACGGTGGCGAATACCATGCCTATAACCCCGATGTAGTTACCACTTTGCAGGTAGCGGTTAAGTCAGGCCGTTATGAAGATTACCAAGCTTATTCTGCGTTAGTAAATGGACGTTCACCGTCACATTTTCGTGACTTACTTGAACTGAATCCAGATACGGATCCTATTGACATCAGTGAAGTGGAGTCGGAGGATAAGTTATTCCCGCGTTTCGATACGGCAGCGATGTCGATTGGTGCACTTAGCCCTGAAGCACATGAAGCACTGGCTATCGCCATGAACCGTCTAGGCGGACAGTCCAACTCTGGTGAGGGTGGCGAAGATCCGGCGCGTTTTAACACCGAGAAAAATTCGAAAATCAAACAAGTGGCTTCAGGTCGCTTTGGTGTAACACCACATTATTTGGTCAACGCTAATGTTATCCAAATCAAAGTTGCACAAGGTGCTAAGCCCGGTGAAGGTGGTCAGCTTCCTGGTGATAAAGTAAATAATTACATTGCAGAGCTGAGATTCTCAGTACCAGGTGTAACACTAATATCACCACCTCCGCACCACGATATCTATTCAATTGAAGATTTAGCGCAGCTTATATTTGACTTAAAACAAGTTAATCCTAAAGCGCTTATCTCTGTGAAATTAGTTTCCGAGCCAGGGGTTGGAACTATTGCAACGGGTGTTGCTAAAGCTTATGCCGATTTAATTACAGTATCAGGTTACGACGGCGGTACAGGTGCGAGTCCGTTAACCTCAGTAAAATATGCAGGTAGCCCATTTGAACTTGGTCTTGCAGAAACTCAGCAAGCATTAGTAGAAAATGGTTTGCGTCATAAAGTTCGAGTACAAACTGATGGCGGTCTTAAAACCGGATTAGATGTAGTTAAAGCGGGTATTTTAGGTGCCGAAAGTTTCGGTTTCGGAACGGGTCCTATGGTTGCTTTAGGCTGTAAATATTTACGTATTTGTCATCTGAATAATTGTGCAACAGGTGTTGCAACTCAAGATGAAAAACTGCGGGATAACTACTTTATTGGTTTGCCTGAAATGGTGATGAACTACTTCAAGTTTATTGCGCAAGAAGTACGTGAAATCATGGCCTCTATGGGAGTGACTAAGTTCGAAGATTTAGTTGGCCGCACAGAGCTATTAAAAGTGATTGATGGTATTACTGCACGGCAAAGAAAACTCGATTTGAGTCCATTATTAGTGAAGCCCAAAGAAGGCTCACATACTAAGCTGTTTTGTTCAGAGGACGCTAATGCCCCCTTGGATGAAGGTTTATTAAACAAACAAATTTTAGCCGCATCACAAACTGCGATTAGCAAGATGTCTGGCGCGAACTTGTCGTTTTCAATTCGCAACACAGATCGTTCAGTGGGCGCACTTGTCTCTGGTGAGATTGCTAAACAGCATGGAAACCAAGGGATGCATGATGACCCAATCAAAGTGCACCTCACGGGTACCGCTGGCCAAAGTTTCGGAGTGTGGAACGCAGGCGGCTTAGAAATGACTCTTTGCGGTGACGCTAACGATTATGTGGGTAAAGGCATGACGGGTGGTAAATTGGTTATTTTCCCACCTCGCAACATTACTTTTGACCCTCATGTCAGCACTATCATGGGCAACACCTGTCTATACGGCGCCACAGGCGGCAAGTTGTTTGCAGCAGGTAAAGCCGGTGAGCGTTTTGGTGTGCGTAACTCGGGTGCCATTGCAGTAATAGAAGGCGCGGGTGACAACGGTTGTGAATATATGACCGGCGGCATAGTAGCGGTTCTAGGAAGTGTAGGCGTGAACTTTGGCGCAGGTATGACCGGTGGTTTCGCGTATTTATACGATGAATTCAACGACATCGAACACCGCGTTAATGGTGAACTTGTAGATATAATGTCAATTGAAGAAAAGGGCATATTATCTGAGCATTTACGTGGTTTAATTAACCAACACTACGAAGAAACGGGTAGCGAGCATGCGCTTATGTTATTAACTAATTTTGCCGAGCAATTGCAGAAATTTAGATTAGTAAAACCTAAGACTAGCGACGTGAAAAATCTGCTAGGCCACATAAGTCGGTCAACAGCAGAATTACGTATTCAGGCTCAGTAGAGGTAGGGTTAAAAAATGGCTAAAAATGTATACCAATTTGTAGATGTAGAAAGAATTGATCCTCCGAAGAAGCCCATTATTATGCGCAAAGAGGACTTCGGTGAAATCTATCAACCACTTTCTCAATCTCAAACTGAAGGACAAGCAGATAGATGCTTGGACTGCGGTAACCCTTATTGTGAATGGAAATGTCCAGTTCATAACTATATCCCTCAATGGCTAAAACTAGCCAACGAAGGAAAAATTTTAGAAGCAGCAGAGCTTTCTCATCAGACTAACAGTTTACCGGAAGTCTGTGGTCGAGTTTGTCCACAAGACAGACTTTGTGAGGGTGCATGTACGTTAAACGACGATTTTGGCGCGGTAACTATCGGAAGTATTGAAAAATATATCACCGACACTGCGTTTAAAATGGGTTGGCGACCAGATATGTCAGGTGTGATTAAAACTGACAAAAAAGTTGCCATAGTCGGTGCCGGCCCCGCCGGACTTGCCTGTGCAGACGTACTTGTTCGTAACGGTGTAACACCGGTTGTTTATGACAAATATGAAGAAATCGGTGGACTATTAACCTTCGGAATTCCTTCATTCAAGCTGGAAAAAGACGTGATTAAATTACGTCGTGAAATATTTACCAATATGGGTGTTGAATTCATTTTAAACACTGAAATTGGCAAAGATATTGAATTTCAACAGTTAATGGACGACTACGACGCGGTATTTCTAGGAATGGGAACTTATAACTCCATGAAAGGTGGATTTGAGAACGAAGGTGTTGCGGGTGTGTACGAAGCTCTTCCGTTCCTAATTGCCAATATTAATCGAGTGATGGGGATTGAAAAACAAGCATCAGACTTCATCGACATGAAAGGTAAGAAGGTTGTAGTGTTAGGGGGTGGAGACACCACCATGGACTGCGTACGCACATCTATTCGTCAAGGCGCTAGCTCTGTTACTTGTGCATATCGCCGTGATGAAGAAAGTATGCCAGGCTCTCGCCGTGAAGTGGTTAACGCCAAAGAAGAAGGCGTGCAGTTCCAGTTCAATCTACAACCTTTGGATATCGCAGTAGACGAATCAGGCAAAGCCTGTGGTGTGAAGCTGGTGAAAACAGAAATGGGTGAACCCGACGCACAAGGGCGTAGACGTCCTGTTGTGGTTGAAGGTTCTGAACACGTATTAGAAGCCGATGCGGTTATTATTGCCTTTGGTTTCCAACCTAGTCCTGCCAATTGGTTTGCCGATTACGGCATAATATTGGATGAAAAAGGCCGTGTTCGTGCGCCCGCTAAAGGTCGCTACCCGTTCCAAACATCAAATCCAAAAATATTCTCTGGTGGTGATATGGTACGTGGTTCTGATTTGGTGGTTACCGCCATTGATGAAGGCCGTAAAGCAGCCGATGGCATCATGGATTATCTAGGTGTGTAATTTGTTTTAATTAACATCTAAATGAAGCAAAACAAAAAAGGGCCAAAAGGCCCTTTTTTATTGATTTTAGAAATAGCGTTTATTTTATCCAATACATCATTTGCGAAGTGGACAGCATAAACTCTAGTTTCTGATCTGTGCCTAAGCGCACCTTTAAACCATGTGAACTAGGTTGTCCGATTAACCCAGGACTACTCCACCGAATTTTTCCTTGTGACGATAGCTTTTTAATCTGATACAGATATTCCTCTGGAAAAATATTATTATTTATTCGTTTAGATGTTGTGACAAATATATCCTGGTTTGTCTCTGAGGTTGGGTCTATCGCAAGATCATAAACTTCACTATCGACTTTATTACGGGCAACTTCTGTAAACCTATTATCGTTTAACTCATACACCACTAAAGTTTGAGAATAGGATGAATATTGTTCTGCTTGCAAACATGCCAGTTCCAATTCTGCATCACTATCAAAATTGAACAATTCTATTCTCATACAAGATTCGTCAATGAAAGACTGCTCTGAAAAGAAGCTACCATTGGTTGTTAGAAACGACATCTTGTCACCAAATGAAACTAGGACTACCCCTGTATCATTAATGCTAGTAGCAACGAAGTCCCGAATAGAATGATCAAATGTATAATTCGCTATTATCGATTGATTTTGCACATCTACCGCTTTCAAAGCTTGCCCATCGACATACACAGCATCGTCAAACCCATCGTCATTTAGATCTTTAGCGCGAATGATACCAATATCAGAATTGTAATCACCGGCTATCTGCCAGATAGTGCTGTAATCAGAAAGTTGAATAACAGAGAGTGCGCCATCGTATAACTCGGTGCTTGGTAAAAATATGTCACCAAAACCATCGTTATTAAAGTCAGTAGTAACCGCATAACGATTATTACTCCAATTGGAAGAAATCTCGTCACTCAACAAAAACTCGCCGCTTTCATGCAAAGACAAAACACGTCCTCCACCATAACCATTCGACGTTGATGGTACGAAAAACACCGCTTTTTCATCATTATCTTCAATATTCGACCAGCCAGCACTGCTAAAGTAATCCAACTGCACTGCACCTGAAGTGTCTTTAACGGTAAGGCTGTCTCCATCAATATCCGCTACTACAAAGATGTTCTGTCCTGAGTGGGTAATACCTGTTCCCCAGTGCAGTTCTAGCTGTCCATCGTTGTCAGAATCACCACTGACAAGAGAGCTAGAGTCATGATCTTGGGAATCAACTTCCCACAATTTAGAGAGGTCATTATCGATCAAATTGTAAACCGTAATATTGCCCCATTGGCAATCACCAACAACAAGCTCATCTATCCCATCATTGTTTAAATCTTCACTTAATAAAGTGCAGGTATTAAAGTTGTCAAAGCTATACAACTGAGTTTTATCTACCGCCGAATACAGACTTATATTCCCCCAGTTATCCGCGCCAGCAATTTCAGCAATACCATCGCCGTCAAAATCACCGGTGGTAAGATGACTATCTCCGAATTGAGTGCTGTTTAGCCACTGATTTTGCCAAGTAATTGCATCATAAACACGGCCGTTATTTGTCACTAACTCCAAATTACTGTCAGCGTCGACGTTGGCAAATTCAATTTGTTTTGCAGAGTCCAAATTAGTAGTGAAAAGTGTGACATCAGGATTATTTAACGACACCACATGCAATTGAACTGTATCTGAATAAGTACTTTGTGCACTAAGAAATGCGATTTCTAGCGTTCCGTCACCATCGATATCAATTACCGACGCAAAATGCAGGTAGTCAGTTGTTTCAAACAAAATGCTAGCCTGCTGATCGAGCCCATTAATTACGCTCACCCCTTGTTCAGTAATAACAACAATTTCTTGTTGGGCATCATCATCCAAATTTGCTTTAAGCACCTGGACAATTCGTCCATCAGTAGGCAACTTATAGGGGTATACCCATTTTTGTTGATATTTTTGTTCATTAAATTCAAGCAAGAAAAGGCTATAAAGATTATCAGTTGATAGAATTTCATTTTTGTTGTCGCCATCAAAGTCGGCTATTTGTATGGATTTACTATTAGTGGGGACGGTTATGCCTGAACGAGCTAACGGCATATCTACCTCGGCCGACACTTCAATTGGCACAACTATCCCTTCGGGCATTGTCTCGTCATCATTCGGCAGTGAGAAAGTAAAATCATAAAATTGTTGTGAGAATGAGAAATCGCTAGGGACATGCCAAGTGACCTGTCCAGCGGTATCAATAACCGCACCTTCAGGACCAACAAGTAGGTTAGCCGCAGCTTCATCAACACCTAGATCAGGGTCATATGCGGTAACGTTAAATTTCACCACATCACCTGCTCGAATATTTTCCGGCACGTCACTTACGCGCAATTCAGCTGGAGCATCTTGAATGTAAATTTCTATTCCCACGCCTTCGATGCTATTGACTCCGTCCGAGACAACCATCGCAGCTTTAACGATATCACCATAAACAGCTAGATATGGAGGGAAGGTGTCAGCGGTTTGCTCACTGACGAGAATGTTATTGATGTACCAACGGTAACTAAGCGTTAAATCCTCGCTGCTATTGTCTGGATCATTGTAAAATCCCGGAGAAAGGTTAATTGCAGTAGTCGTGGTTATTTCGTCGTAATTATTCAGATAAGGTCTATCTACAGTGGGAGGAATTGACATCATCTCCACTGAGACTAATGTTTTAGCAGTGACTGACCCGTACAACAATTCGCTGACATTACTAAAATAAGTACCAATATCGTAAGTACCGTCAGAATCAGTATCTTCCAAATAACGAATAAAATTGCTGCTCAGGTCTGAACCAAAGTCGAAGGCAACCAACTTGTCGGCTTCTAGCAATACGCTGCCAGAACTAAGAAAAGGTGGGGTGCCGACAGCGTCTTCCAAACTAAATGCTATTTTACCTTCTTCACCTATGAATAGCTCCCCGGTTAAATCAAATGAATCTTGGTAGTCGACAGTGACAACTTCTAATTGAGCATCCAGTAATAATTGCTGGTCATCGATAATAAACAGGACATGTTGATGATTTTCTAGGCTGTAATTTTGGTCATTATCATATTGCGAAGAGTAAAAATCTGAATACCCGGTTAACTTGATAGATTGCTCATCAAAAGTCCAACCTAAATTATCGAAGTAATAGGTTATATCGACCTCTGTTTCGGTCAATGTTTGAATACTTAAAGCAATACTACCGGTAATTGGAAAACCATTATCAACGTCATTACAATTAGTGTAAGTAACGGCTAAGTTCCCTTGATAAGCACTATTCAATTTTCCTTTATACTTAGCTGTACCTTGGTAATCACAGGCAAATGTAATATCAATATTGCCGTTGCCATCCATTTGGTCCGTGAAATTATCATCAGCAATGAACGGAGTTTCAGTGGCATCATCATCAAATAAGTACTTAAATGCCCGTTGAGCAACGTCAAGGTCGATACTTGCAACGCTTGTTCGGCCGGTATATCGAGAGTCCATTAATTCGGTAGCCGCACTTTTTAATTCAGTTGCTGAATAATCTGTCGCATTAGCAATAACTTGGGTAGGTGTGGGCGTATTATTAGTGGGTCCACCTCCTCCTCCAGAGTTGGAAGAATTGCCCCCATCTCCACCTCCGCCACCACCACAGGCGGACAGAGCTAAAAAGCTAATCAACAAAAACGACGAGCGACACGATAGCAGCATAATTTTTCCTTAAAAACACTTCACACAGCATTAAACGGTGAAGATGCAGCACGCATTCCCTTACATTTACGCTGATTAAAATCCATCAAAATAGTAAATCAATAATAATATTAACACTAGTGATTATTAGTTAAGCCTATTCTTCCTTAGCAATTTGTCTCAGTGCTTGTTCAAACACATCCACTGGTTGGCCGCCACTAATAAGGTGTTTATTATTAACGATGACGGCGGGCACCGAATGTATACCGGCTTGCTGGTAGTGGGCTTGAGCCGTTCTAACATCTTGTTCGAACTTATCGCTATTTAAAATTGCCGATGCTTTTTCACCATCTAAACCTACTTCTTCAACCACCTCTAACAATTGTTGATGGTCACTTGGATTACCTGATTGTTTGAAGTACAGATCGAACAGCGCTAGTTTTAATTCTGTTTGTTTTCCGTACTCTTGCGCCCAATGGAGTAAACGATGAGCGTCAAAAGTATTGAAGATACGTCCCCCTCCCCGATTACCGAACTCATAACCCACATCGAGACCTCGTTGTTTAATGGCTTCTCGATTTTGCTCTGCCTGCTTCATACTGATGCCATATTTTTGGGTAATATGCTCACCAATTTCCTGGCCTTCTGGCGGCATTTGCGGATTAAGTTCAAATGGCTGCCAATCAATATTAACGGTTATCTCTGTCGCTAAATTTTCAATCGCTTGGGAGAGTGCTTTATACCCTATAATGCACCAAGGGCACGATACGTCTGAGACTATGTCTATCTGCATATTTTTCAAATTTTTGATCCTTAATAAAATAAATAGCTGGGTGGAATTTAGGAATGACTATGATGGTGACCACGAAGTTTGGCTGCACATTTGCGGCAGGTGAAGGCCGTCGTATCAATGGTTAACAACAAAATAACGGCAAAGCCTAATCCCCAAATAATCGCTAATGGGCTTAGCGGTACAGTAAAATTGAAGCTTTGGAAAGCTTCTAGCCTGAGCTGTTCGTCTGCATCTTGCACTAGATGCCATGCCTGTTTAAGGGGATGTTGAGACATAGCGGTATACTCAGCCTCTAACAGTTCAACGCGCTGGTAAATAGAGCTGATACTAATAGCATCTTGCTTAAATACAGGATCGTTACTTTCTTTATAATAGGCGATGAGTTTTTTTATGTTGCCACTAAAATACCTATCAGCAGTGAATTGAAAGCCCGCAAGGTTTTGTTTAGCTTCGAGTAAATGGGCTTCAACGCGCTGTTGATATTGCTGCATAAAACCGGGAGCTTGAACACCGAGCAGCACACCACTAGCGAACAGAAAGAGCCGTAGGTAATCTGCAAATTGTCGTACTAACCACCTGATCATACTGACTTACTCAATTGTATACGTTAAAAAAAGTCAATCGTCTTGCTCCCACCCCCGCCAACTTCTATAGTGTGACAAGATGTTTGTATATGACAGGTAAAAAGCAGTGAAGTTTAGTTTAACCTTAAAAAGGCTCCCAATGATTGCAGTTTTCTCTGCTCTGGCGTTATTTTCAATAGAGAGTCAAGCTCAGGACAATGCAACGGCAGAAATGACATCACAATCTTGTCCGCAAGAATTTTACTCATTGCCCTTATTTCCAAACCCAAAAATGTGTCAAGTGTTCGCACCTGAACTCCCCGCTAGTCTGACCTATCATGCCGCAACGGATCAACAAAGTGCACAAAACTTTTATATTCAAAAATTGGGAAAAGCTGAACAAGTTAAAACACTCAAAGGCCGCATTCTAATGCAGTATGATAGCGCCAAAAAAATCATAATCCTTTCCAAAGATGGAGCCGGAACACAAGTCGATGTGCTAGTGAAATCCTAGTACCCGGCACTTATCCACAACCACAATTCGTCCACTTGCACGTCAACATATTGGTTTTCTAGATAATTTATACACCCGCACGCTACCTTGTGGCACTGTCTTTGCTATTTCCAATTGAAATCTACAGGTTTGATGATTATTCGACGAAAGCGTCAAATTTTTGTCTCTTTTTTGAGGAAAGGTCTTATGGAACTAGCCATTATTTTAATGATGATGTTGATCATTGTAGCAATAGCTGCGCTTAAATTGAGTGACGGTGGTTTATCATTTCCGTTTAAACGAAAAACATCTTTACTCACGCAAACTGAACTCAGTTTTTTAGATTTAATTGAAAGTGCCATGGGTCAGCGATATCGGGTGCTGTGTAGAACAAGGTTGTCTGAAATTGTTTCGTTGCGTCAAAATACTGACAAACGAGCAGCCAAAAACGCACTGCTCAAAGCATCCAGTCGTCAATTAGATTTTGTACTTTGTAACAAATCCGACATGAGTCCCGTCATGGCAATTGACTTAGTGCGTGACGGTGGCAAAGATGGCTACAAAACCCAGCGTGATTGGTATGTCACTAGTGCTTTGGATGCCGCCCGAATTCCTCACTTACGCATTAAAGTAAAAGCAGGTTACAGCAAGGCAGAAATAAAAGAATGTATCGATGCAAAACTTGCCCCACTGCAACGGAAAACACCAAAGCCTGTAATGCCTGGAACTAACAATCCAGATAATCCCCGTGCAGATAAACCGAAAAGACCAATGCGTTCCACTCGTCCAGTGGCGGCCTAGTGAATATCAACGCGCTGAACAGTTAATTTAAACGCCCTTTGTTTGAAAAATCGACAAAGGGCTTTTTTCTAAGCAAAAAATCATCATCTTTTCACATAATGTTGCCGCAAACCTCGCAATTTGAGCCCGTAAATATTAAAATCCGCGCAAATTCATCCAACTAAAAATATCATGAAAATAGCAATCTTAGGCGCTATGGATCAAGAAGTAGCGTTACTAAAAGAGACGCTTGAAAACGTAGAAGTATCTGAATACGCTCACCTTAATTTTTATGCAGGTAAGTTACACGGCGTCGATGTAGTAGTCGTAAAATGCGGAATTGGTAAAGTCGCTGCATCCGTAGCCACGACAATATTAATTGATAGGTTCGCTCCTGACTTTGTGGTAAATACCGGTTCTGCAGGCGGTTTTGACACAGATCTTAGTATTGGTGATCTAGTAATAGGTACTAGTGTTCAGCATCACGATGTAGATCTCACTCACTTTGGTTATGAACGTGGGCAAGTATACGGTATGCCAGCCATCTTCCCCTGTGACCAACGTTTAATCGAAGCAGCAGAACATGCGGCTAAAGACGTGGTGCATGTTAAAAGTAAGCGCGGGTTAATTTGTACCGGTGACTCCTTCATTGGTTGTGATGACGCAGCGACGCGACTTCGAGGTTTATTTCCTGACATGCGTGCAGTTGAAATGGAAGGAGCTGCGATAGGCCAGACGTGCTATATGCTAGATACGCCTTTTGTAGTGATACGCTCGCTATCAGACATCGCGGGACAGACGTCCTCCGTTTCGTTTAAATCATATATTGACCAAGCAGCTAAGAATTCTGCAGAACTGGTAATGAGTATGATTGCAGAAATGGCTCAACAGCAGATATAACCCATTATGATGGCTATTTATGAAGCCCTACAGCAATCCGGTTTTTTACCTTTATTGGTAATAATAACCGCATTGATACTGGAGTGGCTCATACCCTGGCCCGAAAAAGCTCATCCTTTGACACTATTGCGGCTAATGGCACTAAACCTGGCCGCAAGAGTGAACCCCAATGCCCCAAGAAGTGCTGCCCAGCAACGTATTTCTGGGAGTCTGGCGATCATAGTGCTGTTAGCTCCGATATTAGTGATCATTTCTATCCCGTTATTTCTTGCCGAATACCCATTATTTTTCGATACCCTAATGTTAATTGTGGCGATTCAATTTCAACCTGTACGACGCCATTTTAAAGGCGTGCAAAAAGCGTTGAAATCGGAAAAGAAAAATCTCGCAAGGCACCATTTAAATGGGCTTGTGCTTCGAGAAACCAACACACTAACACCAATGGGTATTGCTAAAGCGGCAATTGAATCCCTAAATCAACGATTCATCTACCAACAATTCGCTATTATCTTTTGGTATTTATTGGCAGGAGGATTAGCAGCGTTGGTCATTCGCATGTTGTATGAGTTAAACCAAATTTGGAACATGAAACTTGTTAAAAACCGCCAGTTTGGTTTGCCCATCGCTTTGTTAACCCAATTATTGTTGTTTGTACCACAAGTTATTTTTGCTTTGATTTTTTCGATTGGCACTGGCTTTGTAGGCGCTTACAAAGGGTTTAAGGGTGTGTCGCAAAAACAATTTTTTAATAGTTATATTAAAGCCATCATTGGTGGTGGTTTGGGGGTTCAACTAGGGGGTCCTGCAATTTATCAAAATATCAAAATACGTTCACAACGCGTAGGCGCCAGCCGAGAAGTTCGCTATGCCGATTTGCAACGAAGTTGGCAATCCATGTATCAGACGTTATTTATATTTTTAACATTAATAGCGTTAGTCTTGGCAGTCACTTATAAATTATTTTAAGTGATCTTTTCTATACTTCCTTTTCTATAATGTTAACTAGCACAAATTAATAAGTTGTAGTTTAATTGAACAGTTAACAAAAAAGCATACACTGTAGTTATCGTATTCTAGAAACGATATATCTTTCACCTTTGTAAAATCGGAAGTTTATATGAATCAAGAAAATCATGTCATGGTCACCGGCGATTATAAAGTCGCCGACATCAATCTAGCTGATTGGGGACGTAAAGAACTCACTATTGCAGAAAGTGAAATGCCTGCACTGATGAAGATTCGTGAAAAGTATCGTGCTTCACAACCGTTGAAAGGAGCCAATATTCTAGGTTGTATTCACATGACGATTCAAACCGGTGTATTAATCGAAACCTTAGTAGATTTAGGCGCGAATGTCCGTTGGTCTTCATGCAATATATTTTCTACTCAAGATCAAGCTGCCGCAGCAATTGTAGCTGCTGGAGTGCCAGTTTATGCTTGGAAAGGTGAAACCGAAGAAGAATACGAATGGTGTCTTGAGCAAACCATATTAAAAGATGGTCAGCCATGGGATTCTAATATGGTTTTAGATGACGGCGGCGATCTCACACAAATGCTGCATGACAAATACCCTCAGGTGCTAAACAATGTGCACGGCATCACTGAAGAAACCACTACAGGTGTGCACCGTCTATTAGAAATGTTAGAAGCTGGCACGCTCAAAGTGCCTGCTATAAACGTAAATGATTCAGTAACCAAATCCAAAAATGATAATAAATACGGCTGTCGTCATAGTCTCAATGATGCCATAAAACGTGCAATCGACCATTTGATGGCCGGTAAAAAAGCACTGGTAATCGGCTATGGTGACGTTGGAAAAGGCTCTGCCCAGTCACTCCGTCAAGAGGGTATGATAGTGCGCGTTGCGGAAATTGACCCGATTTGTGCAATGCAAGCCTGCATGGACGGTTTTGAGTTAGTCTCACCCTATATTGATGGCAACAATAGTGGCAAGATCGAAGACATCAACACAGCCTTATTGAGTAATGTAGATTTAGTGGTAACTACCACTGGCAACGTCAACGTATGTGATTCAAATATTCTTAAATCTTTAAAATCCGGCGCTGTGGTATGTAATATTGGTCATTTTGACAATGAAATCGATACCGCTTTTATGCGTAAAAATTGGCGCTGGGACGAAATTAAACCTCAGGTTCATAAAGTCTTTAGAAGTGATGATGAACAAGATCATTTGTTATTACTATCCGAAGGCAGATTAGTCAATTTAGGTAATGCGACTGGGCATCCATCACGTATTATGGACGGCTCTTTTGCGAACCAAGTTTTAGCCCAAATCCTGTTGTTTGAGCAAGGTTATGCCAATCTTGATGATGCAAAAAAGGCCGAAGTGCTGCGAGTAGAAGTGCTGCCAAAACATCTTGATGAAGAAGTTGCTCGTTATATGGTGGAAGGTTTCGGTGGCGTGATCACCAAATTAACCCAGCAACAAGCAGATTATATCAATGTACCTCTGCATGGTCCTTTCAAAACCGATGCCTATCGCTATTAAACCTTATTAAATACGATTTTTATCGGTTCCTAGATAACTGACTGTCATTTGCGACACCAAATAATGGTCGGTTATTAACCTACTTTAGTCTAATTGCATAGATACTCTGTTTGAAAATTCGCGCTAAGTGCTATTATTAACCTAGTATAATCTGAACTTTGAACCAGAAGAGAAATGATGACTGAATACTCAGGAAGAGATAGGTTTGCCAGTTACACATTGTCTTATAGTGACAAAATTCTTACGGGTGTAGTTACCGGACCAATAGGATTCCAATTGGCCACTCAGTACGATCGAGATTTGACTAAAATATTACAAACTATCCCAGATAAATACTTTGGATATGTCGGTGATTTCTCAGCTTGTCAAGCATATACCGACGATGCAACGAGCGTCGTTCATATAACTCATCAAAAGACTGAACAAGCAGGCTGCGTGGTTGACGCCTACTGCGTAGGCACAGCATTATCTACCGAGCAGCTTCGTCGCATTCGCAGCGCGGCGAAAAATCCAGCATCATTAGATGAAAGGGTTTATGAAAATTACCAACAATGCGTCAGTTTTGTGCACTCAGTTTTACAACAAATAGAGTCCTCCATTGAACCTAATGCATAATCAACAAATTCAATTTTGTCCTTTAGACCCTTCACATTTCGAGCGCGTTCTAAATTTGGCCAATCATGTTCATGGAGCTAATTATCTTAATCAAAACGCGATAGAAACTTTATACAAGCAGTCTTTCGCAAATAATATAAATGCGAGCTTTGTGTCACTAATTGGAGACGAATTAATCGGTTTTAGACTGACAATAGCGGCCAACAACTGGATTCCAGATAAATGGTGTACGCCAGAGCGATGGGGAGTGCCTGTAGAGCAAGTTTGTTATTTTAAGTGTAATACCGTTAACGACAAGTACCGCGGAGCAGGTATCGGCTCTAAATTACTTTCATTGTCGATTAAAAAAGCACAACAACAAGGTGCATTGGCTGGTCTGGCACATATCTGGCTAGCAAGCCCTGGGAATAGCGCATTTCGGTATTTTTCCAAATGCGGAGGAAAGCTGGTAAAGCAGCATCCAGGGAAATGGCAATCTTCCAGTATTGAAGACGACTATGTTTGTCCCGTTTGCAAAGACCTCTGTGAATGCGTCGCCGCTGAAATGCTTTTGAAGTTCTAATATTTATCCCTTGAAGTTTCTAACGCATAAAGGCAATTAAATTTATCGGTCTTAGAATGCACGAGCTCCCTAACTAAAATGAAACTCAATCTTTATAAACGACATATACAATAGGCACTTAATAGAATATGTATGATCCTATCGTTGAGCCATATCCAAAATCTCATCAACAATATCCCGATTCATATTGGGCTAAAAGTATCGAAAAATTTCCAGAAACAACGTCATTAGTTAATGATATACAAGCTGATATCGCCATCATAGGCGCCGGATATACAGGCCTTTCCTCTGCTTACCATCTAGCTAAAAAGTATGGCAAGTCTGTGGTCGTAATTGAAGCCAACGATCCTGGTTGGGGTTGCAGCGGGCGTAATGCCGGTTTCGTGCTGCCAGGAACTGGCCGATTATCACTGCTTGATATGGAACAAAAATGGGGCAGAGAGACAGCTCAAAGTGTTTTCCAAGAATATATGGAGTCGATTGACACTGTTAACGACTTTATCGAGCAAGGTAATATTGATTGTGATAAAACTCCTGGCGGTTACCTTAAACTTGCCCATAAACGCGCAAAAGTAGAAGGGTTAAGAAAGCAAGCTGAAAAATTAAGTGAGCGCTACGGTGAATCAGTCAAGTTCGTTTGCAGTCAGGAAGTAAATAACGCGTTTTTAAAAAGTGCCAATATGTTCGGTGGTATCTATTTTGATAAGAGTTTTGCAGTCAATCCAATGAAATTGGTGCTCGGCTATTATCAAATGGCAACAGAAGCTGGTGTTAAGGTTTTTTCCAACTCGCCTGTGATTAATTGGCAGCAAAAAACCAATCATCATTGCCTATATACTCAAAACGGCCGAGTAACCGCGGAAAAAGTTATTATTGCCACTAATGGTTATACGGGCTCAAAGATGCATCCGATAATCGAAAACCGTCACTTCCCAGTGCTCTCTAGCATCATTGTGACAAGGCCTCTGAAAATTTCCGAATTGGCGACCATCCAGCTCAAGGCGGGTTTAATGGCAATGGATACACGCCGCATGAAATACTATTATCGATTGCTACCGGATAATCGAATCTTATTCGGCGGAAGAGGCGCGATAAATGGCAAAAAAGCAAACAACTCAATCAATAAAAAGCGCCTCGCCCAAGGTCTTAAAAATACTTTCCCGGTGTTAGAAAATATAGATATCGATCATTTTTGGAGTGGCTGGGTCAGTGCGAGTTACGACAATTACCCTAGAATTAATCACAGTGAGGACAAGAGCATCCATTACTCGATGGGATACTGCGGTTCGGGATTGGCTTTTTCTACACTGGCAGGCAAACGTCTAGCGCAAAACATCTGTGCGCCTGAAAGCCTACCAAACTTGCCATTTTGGCAGTCGCAGTTACCCAAGTTTCCATTATCACAATTTCGCCGTGTCGGACTTAGCGCTTATTACGCGTTAGCTTCGCTACGTGATTAACCCTAGTGATAAGGCGCTCGCCTTGTCACTGCAGCAACTTATTGCAAGGCAATCCTCGCCTTTCAAACATGCTGTAGTCTCTAAAAAAATAATGCGCAAACATGGTTGTATGCGCATTATTCGAAATCCAGCATAGTTGTTAAACTTGCTAAGGATTAGCCCAGTTTTATTTTCGCAAATTTACGTTTACCAACTTGATAAACCGCTTCGCTACTATTGGCGATTAGCAAACGTGTATCTTCGACCTTTTCACCGTCTATTTTTACTGCGCCTTGTTTTATCATGCGCATTGCTTCTGAAGTTGAGCCAACCAAGTTTGCTTCTTTTAATAGGTTAGCAATAGGCATTCCTTCACCTTCTTGAGCGACTTCTATTTCAGGAATATCATCGGGAATCGCATTTTTTTGAAAACGTTGGATGAAATCCTGATGAGCACCTTCAGCGGCCTGCTCTGAGTGAAAACGCGCAATGATTTCTTTTGCTAATTCAATTTTAATATCTCGAGGATTTGCGCCATTTTCCACAGTTTGTTTAAGTTGGGTTATTTCCTCAATCGGTCTGAAGCTAAGTAAGTCAAAATAGCGCCACATCAGTTCATCAGAAATAGACATTATCTTACCGAACATTTCATTCGGTGCATCGGTTATACCAATATAATTACCCAAAGACTTAGACATTTTCTGAACGGCATCTAGACCTTCTAAAAGCGGCATCATTAGTACAGTTTGTTGTGACTGGCCTTCGGCTTTTTGTAGTTCCCGACCCATCAACAAATTAAATCGTTGATCAGTACCACCTAATTCCACATCCGCTTCCAGCGCCACTGAGTCCCAACCTTGAACCAATGGATATAGAAATTCATGAATTGCGATAGCTTGGCCATTATTATAACGCTTTTTAAAATCGTCTCTTTCCAACATACGAGCTACGGTTTGTCTAGCGGCCAGTTTGATCAAACCTGCTGCGCCAAGATTATCCATCCACTCTGAATTAAAACGAACCGTGGTCTTTTCAGGATCAAGAATTTTAAACACTTGCTCTTTATAGGTTTCGGCGTTCGCAATAATATCTTCACGGCTCAACGGCTTCCTGGTTACATTTTTTCCCGTAGGGTCTCCAATCATGCCTGTAAAGTCACCAATCAAAAATATGATTTCGTGCCCAAGAGACTGAAAAGTGCGCAGTTTATTAATTAATACGGTGTGCCCTAGGTGCAAATCCGGTGCAGTGGGATCAAAGCCAGCTTTGATTTTTAAAGGTTTACCTTCTTTTAACTTGGCAATGAGTTCTTCTTCGATCAAAATTTCGTCCGCGCCGCGCTTAATCTCACGAATTGCGTCCTGCCAATTTGTCATTTTGCTACCTCAATTTTCACACATTAGTTTTTTATCAGCCGCGCATTTTACCCATGCAGAGTCGATTGTGAAAGGAATTCTGTATATTTTTATATAATCATGTATCCTGTAACATGCTCACTTAACTGGTTATTATTTAACCTAAAACTAGAAAATTAACTAAAATCGTTATATTCTAAACTTTGCTAACTAATTCAGAGATTTTCGTTACAGTGGTACAAAGAACTTTAAAACGCTTACCAACCAAACACAAAGCCTTATTATCTGGCTTTGCGTTATTTTTCTTACTCTTGTTGTTCATCCCGACTGAATCCGCTAAAGCATCTAAAAACAGTCAAATATTAGAAGTTGGTAAAAGGTACGAAGTACCACTTACCATCAACTCTCAACAACAATTAACAGAAGCGTTGGATGAAGAACCTTTACAGTGGCAATCTTTCACTGTTGCTAAAGGTGATAACTTGGCCAAGATATTTAAGCGCGCCAAGCTTACTCCGCAGGAAACCTACTATGTTAGTAATGCCGGCGATGACGCAAAAAAATTACTCAAAATTCGACCTGGTCAAAGTATACAATTATTAATTGATGACCAAGGAAAATTAGAATCGTTAAGTTATGAGCTATCTTCAACTCAAACCTTACATATCAAACGTCGGGAACAGAATAGTTTTGCTAGTAATATCGAAACTAAACAGTTGGATACCCGTTTTAACTATGCCCAAGGCGAAATAGAAAATAATTTCTGGAATGCTGCCGTAAAAGCTAATTTATCAGAAAAGCACATTATGAGCTTAGCGGGTATTTTCGGTTGGGATATCGACTTCGCATTGGGATTACGTGAAGGTGATAGTTTTAATGTGGTATTTGAAGAACACTTTATCGACGGTGAATTTGTTGAAAGTGGTAAAATAGTTGCAACTGAGTTTATCAACCAAGGTCAGTCATTTACCGCAATACTATATGATGACGGCAATTATTACACACCGGAAGGACGCAGCATGCGCAAAAGCTTTTTGCGTGCTCCAGTGAACTTCAAATACATCAGTTCAAGTTTTAAGAAAAGACGTTTTCATCCGGTTCAAAAACGCTGGAAAGCTCATAGAGGGGTTGATTACGCAGCTAATACGGGAACGCCAGTCATTGCAGCGGGTGATGGTAAAGTTATTCGTTCAACCTATGATAAATACAACGGTAATCATGTGTTTATCCAGCACGGTGAAAAATATGTAACTAAATACTTACATTTTTCTAAGCGAGCTGTGAAAAGTGGCCAAACTGTTAAACAAGGACAGGTTATTGGTTATGTAGGTTCAACAGGATTAGCCTCAGGTCCGCACTTGCATTATGAATTTCTAGTCGATGGAGTCCATAGAAATCCACGAACAGTGACGTTGCCTAAAGCTCAGCCGATAGCAAAATCTGAAGCGCCTCTATTTGCAAAAATTGCAGAACAACGAGTGAATCAACTTAACAATACAAAACGAATTATGCTTGCAATGAACCGTTAGCATTAGGAGCATTATGTCAAACCTTTATGTAGGCTTGATGTCTGGCACCAGTATGGATGGTGTTGATGTGGCGATTGTAGATTTTTCCAAAATTAAACCCTCTATCATAGATTGTAAAACCTATGACTACCCTCCTGCTTTAGTGCGCACATTGAATTCCTTGTGCGCCTCCTCGGGCAATGAGCTAGTGGCTATGGGACATGCTGATCGCGAAGTTGCAGAAGTCTTCGCCCACGCTGTTAATGACATTCTATTGAAGAATGAAATATCAGCATCCAAAGTCGCCGCAATTGGTTCCCACGGACAAACAATTCGACACCACCCATGTGGTAACAATGGCTTTACCCTACAAATTGGTGATCCGAATACCATAGCAGTATTAACGGGTATTGATGTAATTGCAGATTTTAGGCGTAAAGACATCGCTTTAGGCGGCCAAGGAGCGCCATTAACACCAGTTTTTCACCAAGCGATATTCCGTCACTCACATCATTCAAGAGTGATCCTAAATATTGGTGGTATTGCTAATATCACTCATATTCCTAGTGATGCTCAACAATCAGTCTTAGGTTTTGATACTGGTCCAGGAAACACGCTAATGGATGCTTGGTGTCAAAAACATCTCAGCCTACCTTACGATGCTAATGGTGCTTGGGCGGCCAAAGGAAGTCACGACGCGCAACTTTTAAAGAAGCTACTTAATGAGCCTTTTTTCACTTTACCGGCACCCAAAAGCACTGGCAGGGAATTATTCCATTTAGCTTGGTTAGAGCAACACCTTGCGGATTATCCCAAAAGCGTTTCCAAAGAAAGCGTGCAAACCACACTTGCCATGTTGACCGCTTGCTCAATAGCGCAACAAATCAACCAACTCGAGGATGTTGAAGAAGTCTTTGTCTGTGGGGGTGGTGCGAGCAATGATTTTTTGATGGAATGTTTAGAAAACGAACTTGTTGAGTGCGACCTGCGGACAACAGATGACCTTGGAGTTTCCCCCGACAGCGTTGAAGCGATTGCGTTTGCTTGGTTAGCCTATGCATTTAATCTAGACATGCCAGGGAATTTACCTTCAGTAACCGGTGCTAGTCGCCCAGCGGTATTAGGCGCTTATTTTCCCGCTCATTAGGTTAGTAAAAATGCATAAACACCCCTTAACTAAATTGAAAATATAACGTGAAAAATCCACAACGAGCGCTAGATAAAATAGACTTAGAGATCTTAGCAACCATGTATGCAGATCCCAGTTTAACTAATAAGGACATCGCCGCGAAAGTTAAGCTAGCCCCCTCTTCAAGCCTGGAAAGAGTTAAAAAATTACAGTCCGATGGCATTATCGAAAACTTGAGTATGCAAGTTAACTTGAACGCCCTAGGAGGGCATATTCAAGCAATGATTTCAGTACGCTTAAAGGATCACAATCGTGCAACAGTAGACAACTTTCAAACATCACTGTTACCAATGGCCGAAGTGTTAAATATATTTCATATGGGCGGTGAAAATGACTTTTTTGTACATGTGGCAGTAACTGACTCTATTCATCTCAGAGACTTCGTGTTCAATGCAATTACCGCCCGCAAAGAAGTTAGCCATGTGGAAACTGCGCTGGTATACGAGCATCAAATAAGCCACACCCTTCCTAACTTCAAATAGCGAAAAGAAACACCGTTTAAAGCGTTACGATTTGCGCATTAAAAACAACCTTAGTGTATGCATATTTGGGCATTTATTGATGTACTAACCCATGCATTTTAGGTCCTGAACCATAATGTTGCCGACAAACTTGCATACATATTTCCATATGCAAATTATCAATTTCTTCTAGGCTCATAAATTGCTGACTAAAATTCGCAATACAGGGATCAATATGCAATTTTGCACTATTGATTAAATGAGCCATTAACTGTTTAACGTTATCGGTTCCCATTGCAATACGCATGGTAGTAGGATGAATCCCAGCTTTTTGTTGTTCTGCAGTTGATAGCTCTGAGTGTGAGGTTAAAGCTGGACATAAAATAATCGTATTATTTTGTCCAATACTTACCTGATGACTAAACGCTGGTTCCAATGCGTCAAAGAAGCGAACAAATGCCTCTCGGGTTAACCCCGCCTTTTCAAGATCGATGGTGAATAATGCACAGGGCCAACCATGTCGCATTTGGTTCTTTCGTAATGCAGCATTGGGGTGATTAGGTAATGCGTGACTATTTACATTAAATAAAGGATGGGCCTCTAAAAAACGACTAAATACTTGAGTATTTATTACCTTATTCATAATTCGCTGCTCTAGTGTTTTCATGCCACTTAAGACATCAAACGCTTTTTCCGAATCAAGAAAAGCCCCTTTAATGTAATATACATCCCAAAACATTGTGCGCGACCAATCAAACCCATTAACACCGCTTCCCTTGGGTTGAAACATTCGAAACCCCTCACCTATTACCACACCAGCTGTAGTTGCTCCGGTTCCACATATGTCCTTGGTATAACTGTGTACGACATAATCTGGTCTTTTAGATTTATCTTTTTGCTGCAATGGCTGATGTAAAATGGGCGTAGCCAAGGTTGCATCTAGCATTACTAAATGATTTTCCCTATGGGCAATTTCGCAGATGCCTGCCACATCCAGTACGTAACCATGAGGGTTACATGGTGATTCCAAATACACATGTAGGTTTTGTGTTTTTAAGCTAGTTTTATGTTTGCTTTTAACCTGCTTAATAAAATCGGAAAACTCTTCTGCACTGTAACCATCAAACCACTCTAAGTGAATATTCATTCTATTTTCACGGGCAAAATAGTCGTGTAAAAGCTGGTAAACACCGCCATATACATTGCGTGAAACAATTAATATGTCCGAGTGGGAAAGTACGTTTGAAAGTAAAGCGTCAATCGCAGCCATGCCGGAGTTGAAATTCCATGCCAAGTAATCAGCTGAATAAGGTCCTGCTTCTAAATCAACAATCGCATTAGCTAAAGAGATGTTGGTAGGATTGAGTAGTCTTGAGTATATTTGGTGAGTAAATTCTTTACCATGAAAAGCATCATCGACCCATTCAGTGCACGCGTAAACGTAAGTTGCAGTCCGCACAATCACAGGTGTAGCAGAAAATAATGCTGGAATATTGTCAAACAATGGGTAGTGACTTTTAGACACCTGTGAACCAGATTGTTGCGTCATGCTCTGATAAGTTGCCCTAAAAGGGTTCTGCAGCGTATCGAGTATTTTCGCAATTTGAAATGAAAGAAACTTCTTCGCATTAAAATAAGCCAACTTGTTTTCTTTGCTTAAACCATCCAAAGTCTCATTGGTTATCGTCCAAAGCCTATTAACATCAAGTTGGGCTAAGTAAAGATGTTTGGCTGTAGCAAACAATGCTTTACCATACTCAGAGTGAGGCTCAATTCCAAAATGTGCCAACTGCTCTTGTGCAAGTTCATCAATACTAACAGCCTCTGTAGTATTACGTCTTGGAGAAAGTAATTTAGCTTGGTTTACTTGTTGCTCATTTTCCATAAGATGACCTGCATTCAGTTGTTACAAAAATGTATAATATTTTGCTGAAATCAATATTAAGCAATTAAATAAGAAATTTTAAACAATATTACGAATATAATTTCGATAGATTCGAAAAAAATAGGAAAGTTAAGTTTACTATGCGACAACTAAATGATTAATTTATTGATCAGTAGCAAAGATGCAATTGACTATGTAGAGCTTATTGAACGAGCTAAAATAGCTGATCTCAGTATTCAAATTTGCCCCAAAGATCCAGCCTTAATTTCCGATGCTCACACTATTGATGTAGTGCTAGGCGAGCCTAATCTGTGTGTTGATGTTTTACCCCATTGCCCAAACGTGAAGTGGGTTCAATCGACTTGGGCAGGCATTAAACCGTTTTTTGATTCTGCTCCCCACGATTTTAAATTGACTGGTGTAAAAGATATTTTTGGGCCGCAAATGCGTGAATATGTGTTCAGCTATTTGCTGCATTTCGCAAGAAAAATTCAAACTTTTAAAGACTTGCAGACAAATCGAAATTGGTCCCAACCCCTTTGTGCTCCATTACAGGGGAAAACCATTGGTATTCTGGGTATGGGTTCAATCGGTACAGAAATAGCGAAAACTGCTAAACATTTCGGTATGCACGTCATCGGTATTGCACTAAACACTCGACAATCGGATTTTGTAGATAAATTTTATCAACTTGAGCAGCTTCAAGAATTTGCCCATTCATTAAACTACCTCGTTGTACTGTTACCGCATACGGATAAAACTGAAAACTTAATAGACAAAGGGTTTCTGTCATTATTAAACCACCAATGCATATTAATAAACGCAGGTCGAGGCCAAGTTATTGATGAAAATGCGCTACTTCATGCGCTTTCTCATAATCAATTACAGGCCGCGGTTTTAGACGTTTTTATTAACGAACCTTTAGCTGAAGATCATCCGTTTTGGGGTTTAGACAACCTCTATATCACCCAGCATACTGCAGCGATTTCTAAACCTGACGAAATAGCTAAAATCTTTTTGCAAAATTTGCGCTTATTTAATCGAAACGAAAAACTAATAAATTTAATCGATTGGCAAAAAGGCTACTAATCACTCAATTGTTCAGTTGTTTCCGGTAAAATTACAATTTCCGGTGGTTATTAAAGATGACTATATTAGTGTAAATAATCATAAGTGGCCTCCTTATACTTTGATATGCTGTATTAATCATATACAGAGAATTATTAAGTGCTTTAAGCATCACGGAGGATGCAGAAATTATGATTACTCATTCTGCCCCCATAAAAAAGCGTAGTGCTGAAGAAAGCATTATCCTTACTCTCAGCGGCGCAAGTACGATCGGCGTACTGCCTTTTGCTATCTATCGAATCATGGAACAAGATTGGGCTGTCGCTTGCTTAGATCTATTTGCGGTATTCGCAATAGGTTCGCTTTTTGTTTATGTTTACCGAACTCATCAGACCTTGATACCTGGTCGCATACTTGCTTTTGTTGCCATGTTTGTTGTGTTTGTAACAATATTGCTCAAAGGTATCAGTCAATTGATGTGGATTTTTCCAGCATTGACCGCCATATTTTTCTTATTACCTGCAAACATGGCTGCGATATACAGCTTGGTGATTTTACTCTCTATCGGATATGTACTGCGCGAACAACTCACTGTATTTTTGGCTTTAGAATTCTACGTAACCGCAATAGCGACTTTACTCTTTAGTTATGCATTTGCAGATCGCATGCGCAAACAGCAACAACAATTGACCGAGCTGGCCACTAGCGATCCGTTAACCGGAGCCGGCAATCGACGAGCAATGGAACAAAAATTATTAGATGTGATTGCCTTTCAAAGAAGAGAACAGAGCTTGCCTGTTTCCCTTATATTGATGGATTTGGATAACTTCAAAAAGGTCAATGATGCTTATGGTCATGCTAAAGGCGATGATATTTTAAAGGTATTTGTGGAAACCATAAAAAAGCGCATTCGCTCTACTGATAAATTGTATCGGTTCGGTGGAGAAGAGTTCGTGATTATTGCCGAAAACACCCCTCTCAAAGATGCGATGAAACTTGCCGAACAGTTTCGCTTTGCAATTGAAAATGAAGGTTGGTTAGCTAAACACAATATTACAATTTCAGTAGGCACAGCCAAATACGAACCTCACGAAACGGCTTTTGAATGGTTAGGTCGTGCCGATCGAGCGATGTACCAAGCAAAGGATTTGGGCCGAAATAATTGCTGCGTCGCATAAAAACAATCGATTGGGATTAGTTTGTGGGATAGTTTAAAATAGATTTTTCTTCCACTCGTTTACCTCATCTAATTAACCGTTAGTTATTGCACATGGCACTCAATAAGATCAAAATGTCACATCTTCTCATTTACGATTAATAAAGATAATTTCATGGCTCCTCCACCGGAAAGTAAACCCAACTTCATCACAAAGTATCTAAATAAGATGGAATTATTTGGCTGGTTATTGTGTGCATCCTCAATGTTGACCATAGTATTTGCTAAAGAACTCAATCCACAAATACTGCCATTTGCTTGGATAGGCGCAATTTTTGGTGCCGGCATCATTGGCTGGGGTGCTGGTCAAAAACACAAAAGAAAATAAGCCGCATCAGCAACTTTTTAGTTAGTACTTACTACCCATATGCATTCATATTATTTAAGCATTGACGAAATATCAATTGCGCTAAAATTTGTACACTCCAGAATGACAATGAAAATAATCGCCACTTTGTTCTAGACTATCAATAATGCAAACTCAGAATTCCGTTGCTAAATACTAGTATCTCCATGGGTTTTAGTGATATAAGTCTGTGCGTATTCATATGCGCTATTTAATCCATAGTTTCTCAACTAGGTGTTTCGATTTTTTAACATCAATATTGGATTTATCTTGTACCTAACTTCTGCTTCTTATAAGGAAACATTTATGCCTTCGCAACTTAACGATGTTATTCAAATGTCCCCAGAAAAACGGCATGCCTACTTGTTAACTCAAGTAACAATTAACCAAAAAATTTGGATCCTCACTGACGAGCATGGTTGCGTTATGCTTAATAGTGAAGATGAGGACTGCGTACCAGTTTGGCCTTCTGAAGAATTTGCTGAATATTGGGCAACGGGTGATTGGGCACAATGCACACCTAAAGCGATTCCATTGCAAGATTGGTTCGAGCGCTGGACTGGCGGTCTAGAGGAAGACGGGGTAAATATTGCGGTTTTTCCAAACCCAGATGAAGAGGGTATTGTTGTTTTTCCAGATGTTTTTGATTCCGAATTAAAACAAAGAAGCCAGTCTAAATTAAACTAACGTTAGCTTTGACAAAACCTAGCATAAGGGTGAGGCGTAAGGCCTCACTCTCAATAAACTATCTCAGCAAATTCGCGATTCCCAAATAATGATTATTCAGTTGCAGTGTGTAGTTTGGGTAAATATGCTCTTAGATTATCTTTAAACGCCAACATACATGGTGTTAGTACGAGTGTTAACACTGTCGCAAAAGCTAATCCACCAGCCACTGCCGTAGCTAACTGAGACCAATATTCAGTAGATGGACCACCAATATCAACATTGCGTCCTATGAAGTCGATATTAACGCCTATTACCATAGGTAATAACCCAAGAATGGTCGTCACCGTAGTCATCATTACGGGTCTTAAACGTTGTGCACCTGTGCGCAATATTGCTTCGGTTGTTGTCAACCCTTCACCTTTTAATATGTTATAGGTATCAATCAACACAATATTATTATTCACCACAATACCGGCTAGGGCGATTACACCTACTCCAGACATGACTATGCCGAAGGGCTTCTGGAAAATAAGCAGACCAAGTACAACACCTACAATAGAAAACATGACCGCACTCAGAATTAAGAAAGCTTGGTAGAAACTATTAAACTGCGTCACTAAAATAATAGCCATAACAAACAAAGCTATCAAAAATGCATTGAGCAAGAATGCTTGGGACTCTTCTTGTTGCTCATTTTGGCCTTTAATTGTGATCTCTACTCTGGGATCTATATTCAACTTAGGTAGCTGCTCCCGTAGCTCAGGCAGAGCAATGCTTAATAACTCGCCAGGTACCATATTCGCTTCAACTTGCAACACACGTTTGCTATCCACATGACGAATTAAATCGGTTTTCAATTGGGCAGTGCGTTCTACAAAATTACTTATGGGTACCAGACCATTTGCTGTTTTTAGTCTCAATTCATCAAGCTTACCAATGTACCTGTCAGTGCGCGGAAATCTAACCCGAATATCTAATTCATCATCCACGTCATCTGGTCGATATTCCCCGATTCGTAAGCCTGTCGTCACAAATTGTACCGTGTTACCCACTAAGGTAGCATCAGCGCCAAACCTTGCAGCATCACTTCTATTAACTTTCAACTGCCACTCAATACCGGGCTTTGACGCAGTGTCACCGATAGACGTAAATTTCGAGTTCGCATCTAACGCCTTACGAATTTTTAATGCCGCATCATTCAATAATTCGGGGTATCGAGAAGATATTTCAATTTGTAAATCTTTACCAGACTGAGGCCCTTCTTGGTCAGGTGCGACTTCTATGTCGAGCCCAGGCATATCTCCAATTCGTTTTTCTACGTCAATTAAAACCTCATCTGAGTGGGCTCGTAAATGCCAGTCGAGAAGGTTCAACCGCAGCGTCCCAATTTGATCTTGACCACCAGAACGAGAATACAAAGTATCAATTTCAGGCATATCAATTAACTTTGCTTCCACTTCTTTGATGATATTGTCTTTTTCGTAAACCGAATAATCACCGGTAGATCTCACTGTGATGTTCACGCCTTGACTATCGGCCTTTGGAAAAAACTCCACGCCTAAGCCTGATGAAATATATAAAGTAAAAATCACTAGACCAAAAACAACAGCAATTGATAAACTTTTTAAAGGGTGAGCAATGGCCTTTGATAAAAATCGAATGTAACCACCGGTGTATCCATCAAGTGCAAGCAGATCGCCGTGTTCAGCTTGTTCAAGTTGTTGTCTGGTTTTCTCACTGATATATCGAGGTTTACCAAAAGCGGCTCCTAAAGTTGGTACAAATACCAATGCCATTAACAGTGATGCGGTTAATACTGCTATCAGGGTAAAAGGTAAGTACTTCATGAACTCACCCATAATACCCGGCCAGAACATTAACGGAGCAAACGCGGCTAACGTCGTAGCGGTAGAGGCGATTATTGGCCATGCCATGCGCAGAGCTGCGTTTTTGTAAGCACTTTTCTTGTCTTGACCTTCGCTCATGCACCTATCGGCATATTCTGTCACCACTATGGCACCATCGACCAACATACCAACAGCCATAATTAGAGAAAACAAAACCACCATGTTCAAGGTATAGCCAAACAAGGAAATAACCAAAATACCGGTTAGAAAAGAACCTGGTATAGACACGCCCACCAAAAACGCGGTGCGCACGCCTAATATAGCAACTATTACTATAGCCACTAAGACTACTGCACTGGTGACATTATTCTGTAGGTCACCGAGCATCGTATTTATGTTTATTGACTGGTCGCCTGTGTATGTAACATTCACACTATTCGGCCAAATTGAAGACCCTTTGGCTTGCTCCACAAAGGCTTTTACTTTTTCCACGGTAATCAGCAAGTTCTCACCCGGACGTTTTTTTATTTCAAGCGACACTGAGGGATGAGAATCTAAACGAGCAAAGCCTGCCGGATCTTTATAAGAACGGCGCACCTGAGCTACATCTTCAAAGGTGATCACTCTGTCACCATCAACTTTTATTGGCTGTTCCAATACGTCTTTAACCGTTTCAAAAACCGACGGAACTTTAACCGCGAAGCTACCAACTCCGGTATCCATAGTACCCGCAGGTACCAATCGGTTGTTGCGAGATAAGAGGGTTAAAATTTCACTTTGATCAAGCCTGTAAGACTCCAACAACAAGGGATCGACAATAATTTCCACTAAGTCTTCACGGTCACCACCAATGTCCACCTCAAGCACTTCAGACAGTCCTTCAAGTCCATTTTGTAGTTCTCGGGCGGTGGTTATCAGTGCTCTTTCAGAAACAGGGCCAGACAGCACCACCGTCAAAACGGCCTGCTGCCCCGCCATTGTAATTTCGTGAATCGTTGGCTCTTCTGTCTCTTCTGGGAGTTTCGCGCGAGCCACTGTAACTTTATCGCGCACATCTGCTAACGCTTCTTTGGAATCAAAACCAGCAACAAATTCCATAGTAATACTGGCGAAGCCCTCGCCTGCTGTTGCTTTCATTTCTTTTAAGCCGTCAATGGAGCGTAATTCCCTTTCCATTGGTTTGACGAGCATTCGCTCAGCGTCTTCCGGCGCAATGCCATCATGGACAATCGAAACATAGATGAAGGGAATAGGTACATCAGGATTTGATTCTTTGGGAATATTTAAATAGGTTACTGCACCAGAGACCAGCAAGAGTACAAAAATCATTAATACTGTGCGCGTGTGGTCGATGGAAGCGGATATAATATTTTTCATAGGAAATAATACTGCTATTTTTCAGACATTGAGTCGTCAACAATTTCTACTTTATCGCCATCACGAACAAATCCTTGCCCTCGGGTAATAATGCGCGCTTTTTCACCTAATCCTGATAGCCAGACACCTTCACTGTCACTCTTAACAATATCGATTGGCACAAACTTAACAATGTCACCTTCAACGGTTTTAACACCTAAATTACCTTGTTCGTCCAAAGCCATCACCGCTGGCGTAATCTTAATTGCCCAATCTTGTTGCAGTGGTATTTTTAATTCTGTGCTCATTCCTGCCAACAATGCACCGGTTGGATTAGCCACTTCAACTTCTAAGTTAAATGTATTGGTACCGGTATTTGAAATACTGGAGATATAACGAATTTTCCCTGAAGCAGTCTGCCCTGTAGTAAGTCTGCCACTTGCCTGCTGACCAAGGTGAATTTTTTGAATCCAGTTTTCAGTCACATCTGCGGAAATAACCAAAGGATCTAAATCAACCACAGTAGCAATGGTATCGCCATCTCTGAGTAAATCGCCAATTTCCACTTCACGGGTATTCAGTATTCCATCGAAAGGCGCAACAATAGTGGTTTTAGTTATCGCCAATTCTAGGCGCTCTATTTCTGCTTTTGCCAGCTCTACATTGGCGTCAGCTTGAGCCAAAGCAGATTGCGATTGGAATCCTTTTTTACCCAAAGACTGCGCGGCATCCAGTTCAATTTCTCGCTGTTTTAAAATCGATTCCGCCGAGCGCAAGAGTGCATTAAGATCATTTCCATCAATGCTCAGAATCTTCTGCCCCTGCTTTACCGCCTCTCCTTCCTGCACAAAAATGTCAATGACTTGGCCCTTAATTTCCGAGCGCAAAGTAGCAATTCGGTCCGGTTCAGTGCGACCGTAGACGCTCACTTCGCGACTGACTTGCTGGGCATAGAATGTGTCGACCTTAACTTTGGTCAATGATTCTTCGGCTGACTCTTGTTTGCTTTCGACTTGCTCATTTAGAAGATGTCCAGAGGCAACCCATAAAGATAAAAGTATGAAAATAAACAGCGCTATCCAAGCCGGTTGGCGTCGAATTTTAGTTAGAACATTTGACATTTTATCTCCTAGTCCGATAGAACCAACGTTACTACTGCTAAACTGATACTGCCAACTTTAAATCGTATCGAAATGTGAACGACTAGGAGTGACATTCTAATACTCAGTTTATGAACGAATAAAATCACCTATGAATACGTTAAATAAGCAACAAAAGTTTTTGAACAGACACAAAAAAGCCAGCTTGAACGCCGGCTTATTGTAGTTATTAGTTGCTTGATTAAACGCTAAAAGAAGAACCACAGCCGCAGGTAGTTGTGGCGTTAGGGTTGTTGACTAAAAATCGAGACCCTTCCAGCCCTTCAACGTAATCCACAGTCCCACCAACCAAATACTGTAGGCTCATAGGATCAACGACCAAGGTGACTTCGTTTTTATCGATAGTCATATCGCCTTCATTTACTTTTTCATCGAACGTAAAACCGTATTGAAACCCAGAGCAACCTCCTCCAGTGACATAGACCCGTAGTTTCAGATTTGGATTCTCTTCCTCTTCTATTAACGTACGAACCTTTGCGGAGGCGGCTTCAGAAAATTCAATTGGCACCGCCATTTCTACCGACATATATTACCTCTACCTTTGCTAACAGGGGAAATACCCTATTTATATGCTAATTATCTAATACCTGAGTAATCTAATCAACTATTCTGTGCTGGTTTGTAAAGTTTCTATATTCCAATCAAAGGTTCTTTCCAATTCGCCGCGTTTACGCTTGAATTGAAAAATTTTAGTTTTCACCAATATTTTCTCAGGTGAAAAGTTTTCTGGCAAGATCATTTCCCCTTGAATAGTTTGGAAGTACTTGAAACTAAAGCTTAATTCAGATGATTCTTGGGTGACAAGTTCGGATAAACTATATTGTTTAGGTTTACCCGCTTCACTGCCAATTATACTTACCTCGATTGAACCTTTTACGACATTTTTAATTTTGTCTTGCTGCATTAACACCAGTTCAAACCAATATGCTCGGTCACTGAGGGACTTTTTAATTTCGAATGCCTCAATCACAAAACCATCTTGCTCCAATTCAGGGGCCATGACTCTTTGATAAAATTGGATTTCTTCTTTAAGTTTAGCTTCATTAGCTAACCCTTGCTCAAGCATCTGCTGGGATTTTTTAACCGCCAATCTTTGTACTTCCAACTCTACGCCAAGAATATTTAACTGTTTAGTTAAACGTTGATTATCAAGTGATAGGTTTTCCATTGTATGTTCAAGGGTGCTGATTTTTGCATTTTGGCTTTCAAAGTGCGAATTGCCGTACATAAATGCAAAATATGCCGTGCAAATAAACAAAATCAGCAAAACTGTATAAAATTTAAATGCACTCCACGTTTTACGAATTTCATCAGGTATCACTACGTATTTTTCCTAAAATAATTTTATCATTGTTTACAAGCACTTGTGGTAAGCTAAATTTGGCCTAAGGGTGCAACGGAAAATCAATACAGAACACCATTATTACCCATTGAAAGTATAAGCCCAACAGATAATGACATTAAAATCTTTCAGACAGGAATTAGCGAATCCTCGCACATCAATTCAACTATGTATATTAGGCATAGTGGGTGGGATGAGTGCTGCATCTTTAATTATTGTATTTCGACTCTGTGTTGAGTGGATACAGTTATCTTTTTTAGAAGAATTAAACCGCTATTCTGACTTAACGCCAATCGCACGTTTTGCATTGCCTATAGCTGGCGCCCTGCTGATTATCTTGTTTGCCTTTCTAACTGGTTTTAAACACTATCGAATGGGGATTCCATTCGTTATTCACAGACTTAAACAACGATACGGACATATTCCTTTTCGCACCACAATTAATCAATTTTTTGGTGGCATGATAGCGTTGGCCAGTGGATTTGTTGTTGGTCGAGAAGGTCCTTCTGTGCATTTAGGAGCGGCTGGCAGCAGTTTCATTGGACACGGTTTAAAATTACCCTATAACAGCATTCGTATTTTATCCGGTTGCGGAATCGCTGCGGGGATATCTGCATCCTTCAACACCCCTTTTGCAGCCGTTATTTTTGTTATGGAAGTGGTACTTCGAGAATACCGTATACATTTATTTATTCCAGTGATGTTAGCCGCGGCTTGCGGTTCATTAATGACGAGGGTGGTGTTTGGCCAAGTCCACGAATTATCCTTTTTATCATTTCAATATATCAACCATTGGCATTATCCGTATTTAGTCATTTTAGGCATTTCTTTAGGCTGCCTTGCCACCCTATTCAATAATCAATTAATGAATGTCATTCGCCTATTTAGACCGGTAAAAATGATTTGGCGAATTTTAATAGCTGCACTGATAACTGCAATATTCGGCTATTTTTTACCTGAATCTCTAAGTGCAAGTTTAGATACCACACACTCGTTCGTAAGTGGTGAGACTACAGGTATGTTAATCGCCATATTAGTTGCCAAATTTATATTAGCTTTGGTGGCAATAGGCTTAGGTGTTCCCGGCGGGCTTATTGGTCCGGTATATGTTATTGGTATGCTGGCTGGCGCGGTGTTAGCTATTCCTTTGGGTTTCGTTTTATCTGAAAGTATTGATTACAATAATAGTTTTGCTTTACTGGGTATCGCAGGCATGCTCACCGCAGTATTACATGCACCACTTGCGGCCTTATCTTCAATTATGGAATTGTCTTACAACGCCGACGTAATTTTACCCGCTATGCTGGTCATAGTGCCCGCTTATGTCACATCTACACAGCTATTCGGAAATCGTTCTATATTTATCCGTCAGCTGGAATATCAAAAACTGTCTTTCACGATATCTCCAATTCGTGAAGCATTACAGAAAACCGGTGTGTTGGCGGTCATGGATACCGAATACAAACTATTTATTGATGCGCCAGATAAACACATAATGGAATTTTTAGACACATCACCGAATCATCCTGTTGTGCTGCGGTCTTCTTTTGAAATTGACGTGCAGTATTCACTGGTACAGTACGAATTAAGTTTAAATCACAATAGTGCACCATTGGCATATTTCGATATGGAAGGTGTGCCTAGCCAATCTACGTTGGCGGAGGTATACGAAATATTGCAAGTGAATAGAGATGGCGCTGTCTACGTATACGAGACAACCCCCTCAAGTATTGTCGGCGTGATTACGTGGAATACGTTACGTAATTATTTACATCAAGAAAAGTTCTAATCAATTTAAGAAGGTAAACAATGTTGTTTTTTTGGATAAAAGCGCTCCACATATTTTTTATGATTGCTTGGATGGCAGGCATTTTCTATTTACCTAGATTATTTGTTTATCACGCGCAAACAAACAACCAAGACGTACGGGATCAGTTTAAAGTAATGGAACGAAAACTATGGTTTTTCGTGACCCCATTTGCGCTCCTTACCCTAATTTTTGGCGTTATCTTAATTTATATGCACGGTAGGGAATGGTTTGCAGTATCAATGTGGCTGCACGTTAAATTAAGCTTAGTAATCTTAGTTTACGCTTATCACGGTTATCTTTATTTGCAGATGAAAAAATTCGCCAAGGATATCATTCCTCATTCTTCGCGCTTTTATCGTTTCTTAAATGAAGCCCCTGTTATAGTGCTTTTTGCAATCGTTGCTCTAGCCGTGTTGAAGGCGTTTTAACCATTAAATAAGTTTAAATTTAAGATTAGATTTGCTTTCAGTTGTATCATTAGCCAATATATAGGTAGGGAAATTTTTTAATCGGGAATAAGACAATATGGATGTCAGCAATCGGCAACTCGCCTTACTTTTAGATAAAACGGATTCCACATTCAAACTACTTCGTGATAACCCAAGTTCAGTTGAATATAGCAACGCTTACGAAGAAGCGAAGCAAGAGCTGGACTGCTATCTAGACAATATCCGCGACTCACTGAAAAAAAAGTACAAAGATTTTTAGGCTCGTAGATAGATTCGAGCACACCATCGAACATACCACCGCATTTCATCTCTCTCTGCCTGTCATGCTGCATACGAATATATACCTATAACAAAATACTATGCATTTTTAATTTACAAAATCCACTATCAACTCCTACAATGTTAACCAAGTTAATATAATGTTAACATTGTTTACATATAATTTTAGGTTCTAAGCTTGAAATAATAATTGGAGTCGATTTGAAACGGTTAGTTATTTTATTCGTAATTTGGTCTTGCGCACTATCTGTTTTCGCAAAAACGCCATTGTCGTTAGAAGATTTAAACCAAATTCGAAAAGTTAAAACAGTCACATTTTCACCGGATGGAAGGCTGACGGCTGTCACCCTGAATTTACCGGATGATAGCTATGATGGTATCGATTTAGTGAGTTTGAGAGAGCTGTACGTGGTTTCCAAGAGAGGAAAAATATCGCCTGTGATTTCCGGCGGAAGACCAATGGGACATGTAAGATGGAGCCCCCAGAGCGACGCGCTATATTTTTTAGCCAAAATGCAAGATGACCAAACAGTTTCCCTTTACCATATCGAAATTGGAGACACTGACCCCATAAAAATTTACAGCGCTGATACTGATATCAAGGGCTTTGATGTTAATGAACAAAATGATGCTGTGATCATTTGGGGTTACTCAACTCCTGATCATCAACAACAGTTATTAAATGATGTTGGATTCAACGCAACCGTATTTGATGAGTCTGCTAGAAACGCGTCTTTATGGCGGCTAAGTTTAGAGAACCCGAGTAAGAAGGCACGCCTACTTTACAATGATAGCCACGTGTTGAGTGCCAAATGGATTCCGCGCTCAGAACAAATATTGCTACATCACTCACCTTCTTCACTTACCGATAATGTGGTAATGGAAAGTTCAATATCGGTATTAAAGCCAAATGGGCAAATGCTGATAACCAATTCTCATCGGGGAAAGGTCGGAGAAATGAGTGTTTCTCCTGACGGAAGTCATTACGCTTTCATCGGTGGAGAAGATCAGTCTGATCCCGCTGAAGGTAGACTTTATCTGAGCCAAGTAGTATCTGAAACCTCTATTGATATATTGCCTGACTTTGATGGACATGTTAGCGCTGTTAATTGGTTTAATTCTTCAACTGTTGGTTTTATTGGCGCTCAAAACCTGACTACTTTCATTGGCAATAAGGACATAGAAGATCTAGCCGGTTCATATCGAGTTCGAGTCAAACATGATGGAAAGATTAGTGCACTGAGTGTTGATAGCAAAGGTTACAACATTGCATACATCGCCGATTCCCCTGAGCATCCTGCCGAGCTGTTTTTAAAAACTAAACACAGTAATAAAAGAATGACCAACTCCAATGTTTGGCTGAAAGATAGAATTTTACCTAAACAAATTGAGGTTTCTTATACTGCCAGAGATGGGACTGTAATCGATGGGATTTTGGTTGAACCAATTGACGATTCAGCCCCCACTTCATCAGCGATTATTTTTGTACATGGAGGTCCAGAAGACCATTTTTCTCTGGGTTGGAATAACCGTTACTCGTATCCCGTTGCATATGCTGCTAGCAAAGGTTTTTATAGTTTCTTACCAAACTACAGAGGATCAACTGGCAAAGGTGTCGCCTTTTCAAAGTTGGGTCAAAAAGATTATGCCGGTGCTGAGTTTAATGATCTGTTAGATGCCCGCACCTTTTTAATCGAAAATTACGGTGTGGATCCGCAAAGAGTAGGTATTACAGGTACATCATACGGCGGCTATGCTGCTGCATGGGCAGCAACCAAACAACATAATTATTTTGCTGCGAGTGTGGCAGGTATGGGTGTATCCAATCAAATTTCCAAATTTGGGACAACTGATATTCCATCAGAAATGCTCAAACAGCATGCCTTAATAGCACCTTGGCAAGACTGGACTTGGTATTTAGAACGAAGCCCAATTTATCACACTCAAAATGCCACAACGCCACTTTTGTTGTTACACGGAAGCCGTGATACCCGAGTATCTGCTAACCAATCTAAAGAGCTTTATCGCTATTTTAAATCCAATGCAGATGCGCCAGTTAGGTTAATACTGTACCCGAATGAAGCCCATGGCTTGGCGTTAGCGCCAGCAAAACTAGATTACAGTATGCGTTTGATGCGCTGGATGGATCATTTTGTAATTCAACAAAATAAGTCGAAACCCAATCAACAACTCCCTCACCCTGATCTGCCGGAACCAGAACTCCAAAGCGAGTGAGCCACATAAAGATCCATTTTCATCAATTTAGCGTATGAATAGCCTAAGCCAGATACACCAGTTAAGTTTACTTGGTGTATTTGGTTTTTCTAACTTCCACATAATGTTATGATGTTGGGCTACTTAACGAAATTTGGCATTCTGAAAAATCAGAATAATGCAAACGAGACCACTAATAAATGTCACAAGAACTACAAGATCATTATGCAAGCATTCTCCAACTTTTAGGAGAAGATACCACTAGAGAAGGTTTGGTTGATACTCCAAAAAGAGCAGCGAAAGCAATGCAGTTCTTAACGGATGGGTATGAAAAAGACATTCAAGGCGTTGTGAACGGAGCCATTTTCGAAGCTGATACAGACGAAATGGTTATCATCCAAGATATCGAGTATTACTCTTTGTGCGAACATCATGTGCTGCCCTTCATTGGACGTTGCCATATTGCATACTTACCAGATGGTAAAGTGCTTGGCTTGTCTAAATTCGCACGAATAGTCGACATGTTTGCTCGCAGATTGCAGATACAAGAAGGACTGACCAAGCAAATTGCTGATGCGGTTTTGGAAGTCACTGGTGCTAAAGGCGTTGGCGTTGTCATGGAAGGTAAACATATGTGTATGATGATGCGTGGAGTGCAAAAACAAAATTCGTCAATGATCACCTCGGTGATGCTTGGTTCATTTAGAACTTCTCAAGCAACTCGAAATGAATTTTTACGCTTAATCGGCAAATAACAAGTAACCAGCATTACTTGAGCTAAAATTAAGGCGCTTTTTTAAGCGCCTTTTTAGTGCTTTGCCAATTGCTTTGATTTACATATCGAGTTCTTTTAGTTTACGGGTTAACGTATTTCTGCCCCAACCAAGCTTTTTAGCTGCATCTTGTTTATGACCGTTAGTATATTGTAAAGCTCTTTCCAACATGATTTTTTCAAAGTCATGGGTGGCTTCATCTAAAATATTCTGACGACCAGAGTGAAGTTGTTTATCAGCCCAGCTAGCCAGTAGCGTTTTCCAATCTCCTTCCTGATTAGCAGATTGCGTACTGGCAGGTTGAGTGCTAATTTCTGGCGGTAAGTCATTAATTAAGATTTCTTGACCACTGGCCATTACCGTTAACCAACGGCACATGTTCTCCAATTGGCGCACATTTCCCGGCCATGATAACTGTGAAAGTACATTGGCGGCTTCTTTACTAAGCGACTTCGCATCCACTTCTAACTCTTTCGCTGCACGACTCAGGAAATGCCTTGCTAACAAAGGTATATCTTCTCGACGTTGAGCCAAGGTCGGAATATGAATTTTAATCACGTTAAGACGGTGGTAGAGGTCTTCGCGAAACTTTCCATCTACAACACGTTGTTCAAGATTTTGATGAGTAGCGGCAATGATTCTTACATTAACGCTAACTGGATTATGCCCGCCTACTCGGTAAAATTGACCATCGGCCAATACGCGCAATAATCGGGTTTGCACATCCAACGGCATATCACCAATTTCATCTAAAAATAGAGTCCCACCATCCGCTTGCTCAAACCTTCCTTGGCGTGCAGATTGCGCGCCTGTAAAAGCCCCTTTTTCATGGCCAAACAATTCAGATTCGATTAGATCTGCGGGAATAGCAGCCATATTCAACGCGATAAAGGTGTTGGCTTTTCGAGGGCTGTGGCGATGCAATGCTTGAGCAACTAGTTCTTTACCTGTTCCTGATTGACCGTTGATCAAAACACTAATACTAGATCTTGATAGCCTTCCAATGGCACGAAAGACCTCTTGCATTGCTGGCGCTTCACCAATAATTTCGGTGTCTTTAACTTCTGGTTCTACTTGACGTTGTGAGTTTTGTTCTCGCGAATGAGCCAATGCGCGCTGGACTAAATTCACCGCTTCATCGATATCAAATGGCTTTGGTAAATATTCAAACGCCCCACTTTGATAAGCATTAACAGCGCTGTCTAGATCTGAATGCGCGGTCATAATAATGACTGGAATATCAGGAAAGTGACGATGCACTTCTTGCAATAACGTCATGCCATCCATTTGTGGCATTTTAATGTCAGAAACGATTACTTCTGGTTGTTGTCCTGAGTGTAACTGCAAAAGTAAATCTTCTGGATTCTCAAAACTAAAACAGGGAATTTGCGCCGACTGCAACGCTTTTTGTAACACCCAACGAATCGAGCTATCGTCATCTACGACCCATACTGGTTCAGCGTTCATTGATTTACGTCCTTTTTCTCTATCGGTAAATAAATTTTAAATGCGGTGTGACCTGGCCAACTTTCAACATCGATCTTGCCTTTATGATGATCCACCAAAGATTGTGCGATGGACAGACCTAAGCCTGTTCCGTTTGATTTCCCTGTTACCATTGGATAAAACAAGGTGTCTTTAAGCTCTACTGGGATCCCGGGACCATTGTCGATAATCTTGATTTGTGCAACTAACGGGTATTTCACGCCGTGTATGGTAAATCGGCGTTTAATTCTGCTACGAATAATAATTTCAGGCTCATCATTGCTTCCGTCTAAAGCCTGAATACTATTAGTGACAATATTTAACACCGCTTGCTGCAACATATCTTGGTCTAAAAACAAGTCAGGGATACTGGGGTCATAATCCCGTTCAATAACGATATTATGAGTGGCATCCAGCTTCACTAAGGTGCGAATTTTCTCTAGTACTTTATGTATGTTCACCCATGCAAAATTGGGCAAAGAATTAGGACCTAACAATCTATCGACCAAATTTCGCAATCTATCTGATTGGCCAATAATAACTTGAGTAAACTCTTTTAACTCAGGGCTATGTAATTCTTTTTCGAGCAATTGAGCAGCCCCACGTACACCACCAAGTGGATTTTTGATTTCATGGGCTAAGCCGCGAATTAACTCTCTAGCAGCTTGAAGTTGAGCCCATTGTTGACTCTCTTGACTGATTCTCTTCTGCTGATCTATCACTTTCATTTCCAGCAGAAGTGCTGGTTTTTGTTCAAACTCAAATGTCGTAACAGTTACATCTGTTAATACATGTCGACCGTCGGAAAAAGCAAATAAAACTTCGCCATCAGAAAATCCTTGATCTCGGTCCATTGCATCCTCTAACCGCGCAAAGGTCACGCTGGAATGAGACACAAACTGAGTCAATGGAAAACCAAGTAATTGATTTTCGCCAAACTCAAGTATCGACTGCGCAGCCAAATTGACGTAGCGGATTGAGAGGTTCTCATCCAACACCAATACAGCGGTGGCTAAGCTTTCCAAAAGGTATTTAAATTGTTCACTCAAAGAATTTCATCCAATAACATTGTTGCACCACATCAGTGCACAACATTAACTTGTTAAAGTCAATGTCAATTAAGAAGCATGCTACAGGCTTCTAAAACGTTTAATTTGGATTGATCAACGTCGAGGCCTGATGCATGTAAAACACTCTAGGCTTAGACAATGCAAGGATCTTGCCTGTATGGTGAATAAATTTTACTTGAATTGAATGTTCTCCCCGCACTACATTCTGTAGCTGAAAAGAAGGGGCTGGACTTGTCTGTACTAACTCACTATCTAAATAAATTTCGAACTTACCATTGCCCACAGGTTCGAGCCTTGCTGAGACTAGAACCTTACCTGAATTGTGACGAATTGTTTCTTCCTCAGCAGGAGATATTATCTCAAGTTGATAATCAGGAAATTCTAAACGACTTTTTTTAACCTGCTTATTGGCTACACCGTTTAGCAAAGAAGGCATAACAGCACTATTAGCATCCTCTAGATCGAGTTGCACAGCACCACTTTGCGGAGTGTCAGTATAAGTAACTGAGCCGTCCGCATTAATCACTTTGTATAGCTTCTCACCATTGGCGGTGACAGCAAACAATAACAGAGAAACAACAATGGTCTTTTTCATACCCTAGAGTGTAGCCTTTTCTAGAACAAAAAAAAGCCCGCAATAATGCGGGCTCGTATAAAAAACAATAACTAAAGCAATTAACAGCTGTAGTACATGCCAAATTCAACTGGGTGAGTTGATGAATTAAGTAACTGAACTTCTTCAGTCTTAAGCGTAATATACGCATCAATCATGTCGTCAGTCATAACGCCACCAGCAGTTAGGAATTCACGATCACTATCCAAAGCTTCAAGGGCTTGCTCTAAAGAACTTGCAACTGTAGGGATATCTGCCGCTTCTTCTGGAGGAAGGTCATAAAGATCTTTATCCATTGCATCGCCAGGGTGAATCTTGTTTTTGATTCCATCAAGGCCGGCCATTAACATTGCAGAGAATGCTAAATATGGGTTAGCTGTTGGGTCAGGGAAACGTACTTCGATACGACGAGCGCGTTCGCTAGTCACATGAGGAATACGGATAGAAGCAGAACGGTTACATGCTGAATATGCCAACATTACCGGAGCTTCGAAGTGAGGTACCAAACGCTTGTACGAGTTAGTAGATGCATTAGCGAATGCATTAATCGCGCGAGCGTGCTTGATGATACCACCAATATAGAACAACGCTTCTTCAGACATACCTGCATATTTATCACCAGCAAAAACGTTTTTACCGTCTTTACTAATTGATTGGTGACAGTGCATACCTGAACCGTTATCACCTACTAGAGGCTTAGGCATAAAGGTCGCTGTTTGACCATAAGCATGTGCCACGTTATGTACTACATACTTATATATTTGAATTTCATCTGCTTTTTTAACTAGTGTGTTAAATAAACAAGCGATTTCGTTTTGACCGGCAGTAGCAACTTCATGGTGATGCGCTTCAACAGTTAAACCCATTTCTTCCATAACCAAGCACATTGCTGCACGTGTGTCATTTGAGGAATCAACTGGAGGAACTGGGAAGTATCCGCCTTTAATGCCTGGACGGTGACCCATGTTGCCACCTTCGAAATCAGCACCTGAGTTCCAAGAAGCTTCTTCAGCATCAATTTTGAAGAACGAACCTGACATATCAGTGTGATATTTCACATCGTCAAACAAGAAAAACTCTGGCTCTGGGCCGAAATAAACTTCGTCACCAATTCCAGTAGATTTTAAATATTCTTCCGCACGACGAGCTACAGAACGAGGATCTCGGTCGTAACCTTGCATAGTTGAAGGCTCAAGTATGTCACAACGAATGTTAATTTGAGTTTCTTCTGCAAAAGGGTCTAGGACAGCAGATTCTGGATCAGGCATAAGCACCATGTCAGATTCATTAATGCCTTTCCATCCAGCGATAGAAGAACCATCAAACATCTTACCTTCTTCAAAGAAGTCTTCAGTTACTTGATGAGTTGGGATAGAAACGTGTTGCTCTTTACCTTTAGTGTCGGTAAAGCGTAGGTCAACAAATTTCGCTTCGGTTTCTTTGATAAGGTCTAAAGCCTTTTCTACTGACATTGTGTCCTCCTGAATATAATCAAAGATTATGGTGTTTTTCAAACTTGCAATACTAGTTGCTGAACTAAGCGATTTTCATGCCATATGCATGATGACCTTAAAATGCCTATTCTATCGTTGAAATGGTGAATTATAGACTCATAACCCACCACTTTCTGCACCACCATGAAGCATCTCCGTCCAATGTGGTGCATTAGTTATTACCTACAACAACTAGTATGCTCAGATTAACCTAATAACAATTAGATAGATGTATTATTTTGATATTTGCTATTACTAACTAATTATCAAAATTGTGCACCTTTATTAAAATTTCGCACCAAGCCACAGCCAAAGTTTATCGGTATCAACCCGGCCGCTCTCACCAGAGTAGGCTGCGTACTTAATTCCCATAGAATAGTTGGCTGATATTTTATAGGCATACTGTAGATCAATTTCACTTCCAAGGTCATCAACAGACTCACTAGCATCATCGGCCTCAAAGTCGTGATAAGTCGCGGTCAAGCTTCCACCAGCCACTTGACCAGATAAAGTCACGGATAAATCCACTAATCCCTCTGCTGGTGTGCCTAAAAAAACATCAGCCCAACCGTTAAACTTATGAAGGGTCGCAAGAGGTGTAGAAAATCCGTAATTGCCGTCATCAGAGCCTAACACTTCATAACCAACTTTTGCAGTCACTCCTGAAAATACACCACCGACTTCTAACATCAAATAATCTGCATCAAAACTAGTGGTGGCTGAATCACTGCTTTGTGTGGCGTATTCAGCTGTATAAATAATCTTGGTATCGGCAACTGAACTGTCGCCGGAAAAGCGAATACCAAAAGTATCTAGAGAATTTTCCACATTATTATCTATCTCTAATAAATATCCATAGGCCGTTATTTTCCCCAAAGAAGAATTATATGAGGCATTTAGTAGGTGATCTTTAGCATCAAAATCAGCCGCCTCAGCAAAAATTCTATTTCGCTGGGTTAGATAAGCATATTTTAAAGAGACCGCTTTTGCTGGGCTATAGTTCACGCTAATACCATCAAAGGTTTGGCGATCCTGACGCCAACCTACGTGTCCGATAAATCGGTGATTATCCATGGTAATAACTTGGCGACCGAGTTTGGCTGTGAAATTGTCTTTGGAGTACTGAATATATCCTTGATCCAATTCTGTGTGCTCAGGGTCTGCAATCACAGAATACATACCGGAGTTGTAACCTGTTGGTCCAACAGTATAGTCCCCTTGCCCCAACACAATGCGAGTATCTTCCACTTCAATCATTGCGGAAAAATTCTTATAGCTAGCCGATTTGTAGCTTAATAATGTGCGTAAGGTTAACGCACTTGCATCTTCAACTGCATTGTCTTGATCAACCGATTCATAACGCAGGTTAAAATTAACCCCAGCGGTGCCGCTTGTCATGGCTTTAGCGATAGATTCTTCAGCATTTACAGAAGCACTAGAAACGCTCAATAAAGCGACTGCTACAGCAACGTTAAGTGTTTTTTTAGTCATAGTTTTCATCATCTTCTCTCTTATTCCAGACATGACTTCGCCGAGACCTTCGACTCGCTATTAAATTTAATGGCTAAAATCGAGGTCTTGGTTTACATGGTATTTAAAGGTTAATGTGATTAAATTTTGTCAGAACCCGTTTTCAAATTTTCAGTGCGTTCACTGCTAACTTTGTTTTTTCGATGAGAGTCCACCGATTCCACTTTTCGCTGCTTTTCATACAAAAATTTGAGTACTTCATGTCGATAGTGGTTGTACTGAGGATTATCAGCCAACTCAATTCGATTTCGCGGTCGCTCTAATTCAACCTGCAAAATTTCACCAATAGTTGCAGCTGGACCATTAGTCATCATCACGATGCGATCGGAGAGTAAAACCGCTTCGTCCACATCATGAGTAATCATGATCACGGTATTTCCCAGTTTGTTGTGAATTTCCATCACTGAGTCTTGCAGGTGAGCACGGGTTAACGCATCGAGTGCTCCGAAAGGCTCATCCATTAACAATACTTTTGGTTGCATAGCCAAAGCTCGAGCAATCCCCACACGCTGTTTCATACCGCCAGATATCTCAGAAGGTAATTTGTCAACGGCGTGACTCATGTGAACTAATTCAAGATTGTGCTCTACCCATTCCTTAATCTCTTTTTTAGAGCGCCCAGAACGCGTTTGTTTAACCGCTAACTCAACATTTTTATAAGCAGACAACCAAGGTAGAAGAGAATGATTTTGAAATACAACGGCCCGTTCAGGACCAGGTTCATTCACTTCCTGACCTTCAAGTATCACTCCACCAGTTGTGGCTTGATACAGTCCGGCAATGAGGTTCAGTACTGTCGATTTGCCGCATCCCGAATGACCAATCAAGGATATAAACTCACCTTTCTGAATTTTAAGATTGACATCTTGCAAAGCAGTAAAAGGCCCTTTGGGAGTAGGAAAATCTATAGCTACTTGCGTTAATTCAAGTTGATGTTTAAACGTCATGTTAATTTCCTCTTTAGCGTAAGGTCGCTGACTTGTCCCAACTTACCCATTTCTGAAGCTGCAACATTAATCGATCGAGTATGAAACCTATGATTCCAATAGTGAGTACCGCAACCATAATACGAGCCAAAGATTCAGAACTACCATTTTGAAATTCATCCCAAACAAACTTTCCAAGTCCCGGATTTTGCGCCAACATCTCTGCGGCAATCAAAACCATCCAGCCAATTCCCAGAGAAAGACGCAAGCCAGTAAAAATAGCAGGGATAGAGGAAGGCATAACAATTTTCAAGACATGCTGTATGGGATTTAATCTCAGTACTTTACTTACATTGATTAAGTCCTTATCAATACTCGACACGCCTACTGCAGTATTAATCAAGGTCGGCCATAAACAACACAGCGCCACTGTTGCAGCAGAGGTAATAAAAGACTTTGAGAACATAGGGTCATCCGACACATATGCGGCACTTACCACCATAGTAACTAGCGGCAGCCACGCAAGGGGGGAAATCGGCTTGAATAGCTGTATTAAAGGGTTTATTGCCGCATAAGAAGATTTGCTTAAACCGCACAGTATGCCTAATGGAACCGCAATTAACGACGCCATAATAAAGCCAACCATGACCGTATAAAGGCTAGTCCAAATTTGTTGAAAGAACGTTGGAGCGCCAGTAAAAGCACGGATTTTTGGTTGATAGGTGGGATCCTTCGCTACCCGTTCAGCATTGCGTTTTTGTTGTCGTTCATAAAATTCAGTGGCTTTATTTTTCTGCGCATAATGCTCATCGACTAACACAGTAGCTTGCTCCCAAACAGCTGCGGTGCCAGGAAACTGCCCCAGTGAGGTATCAATATTTTTCGCCATAGCGTTCCATAAGCCAATAAACAACACCAATCCGATTAATGGCAACATAATCGTTTTTAATAACCCTGTTAGCTTTGCTAAATCAACGCTAGTTTGCTTCTCAGTTAGCATAGGAATAGCTGCTTGTTTCGACATTTTCTTTCTCCGTCAGGTCAAATCACTTAAGCCCTAGAGCTTAGTGCTGCCTTTTAATCCAATGTTGAATTTATCCAAATAAGCATTTGGCTGAGTTCCGTCATACACAATATTGTCGATAAAGTGTTTCTGAGCCGGTTTGTAGCCTGTTTCAGTGGCAAACTCAGGGAAGTCTTTCGCTGATGCTTTGCCTTCAGCGATTAGGGCTTTTGCAGCTTGCGCGTAAATGTCTGGGCGATACACTTGCTTAGCAATATCTTTGTACCAAGAGTCAGATTTTTGCTCGCTAATTTGGCCCCAACGACGCATTTGAGTTAAGTACCATATGGCGTCACTGTAGAATGGATAAGTCGCGTTGTAACGGAAGAAAACATTGAAATCAGGCACCTCTCGCTTGTCGCCTTTTTCATATTCAAAAGTACCTACCATACTGTTTGCAATTACTTCAGCGTCAGCACCAACATAAGCACTCTTGGCTAGAATTTTGACAGCTTCAGGGCGGTTCGCATTATTGTTTTCATCTAACCATATGGCTGCGCGAATCATCGCTTTAACCACGCGGATATGAGTATTCGGATTTTCCTCAGCCCATTTTTTACTTACACCAAAGACTTTCTCTGGATTGTTTTTCCAAATCTCATAATCAGTTACTACCGGAACACCAATACCTTTAAAAACAGCCTGTTGATTCCAAGGTTCGCCAACGCAATATCCTTCAATTGTTCCAGCTTCCATTGTGGCAGGCATTTGTGGTGGAGGCGTTACCGAAAGTAAAGCGTCTGCGTTAATCTGCCCACTGGTGTCGCCTTTATGGGGCGCATAATAACCAGGGTGAATATTACCGGCAGCTAACCAATAACGAAGCTCATAGTTGTGCGTGGATACGGGGAATACCATCCCCATGTTGAAAGGTTTACCGGCATTTTTAAAACCATCAATTACCGGCTTCAAAGCATCGGCTTTAATCGGATGCACAGGTTTACCATTTTCATGGGGAATATGGGGTTTCATTTGTTTCCAAATGTCATTGGAAACAGTAATGGCGTTGCCATTTAAATCCATACTGAAAGCAGTAATAATATCGGCTTGAGTACCAAAGCCGATAGTCGCCCCTAATGGCTGACCCGCTAACATATGCGCGCCGTCCAATTGCCCATCAATGACTCTGTCGAGCAAAACTTTCCAATTTGCTTGCGCTTCTAAAGTGACATATAACCCTTCATCCTCGAAAAATCGCTTTTCGTAGGCTATGGCGAGCGGCGCCATATCAGTTAACTTAATGAATCCAAATTTCAGTTCTTCTTTTTCTGGGTAACCCACTTCCTGAGCATGCAAACTTGTGCTGCCAATCACCACGGCGATAGGGGCCAAAATCATGGTTTTTCGAATCGATGATACCAACTTGATAACTGCACCCGACCATTTTGTTAAAGACATAATCTACTCCGAATTTTTTCCAAAAAAAAACCCACGTCAACTCCAAAAACTTGAAGTTCACGTGGGCTACTTTGCCGTATCAAATAACTGCAACTCTGCAGTCAGGTGACATTATGTTAGATGGACAACGCTTAGGTTATTATTATTGCTTTAAGCTATTGTCACGAGCGTTACTAAGCATTACTGATGCCAACTTTAATTTTTTATATTTATCAATAACTTATGAAATACTATGGTTTGTGTATCACTGCTCAAAAGCCATAGTAGTGCAAATTGCACTATGAAATTGCCTCATAAAAGTGCTTTCCTCGCACTTTTTTAGTATTGGCACTAACCAAGAGCATTTAAAAGAGGCGCGATTTGGCGATAAATATCACTACGATAAATACCTTCAATACACCCTTTAGTGTTTATATTGTCAGCAATTTGACCGCTACTTTTCATTTTCTGCAATAACCATTGTCCATACTCAACATCAGGGTTGTTCACATCATTCCCATCGACTGTAGTTGAAAATTGATTATAAGAAGGCACTGAGCGTGGAGAAAGCTTAGCTTGGGTTAAACAACTACCTAAAAGAGATGGGGTAATTATCTCCAAAGGTTCCCCTAAGAATCCTTCTTGACTCATCATCACCGCGGTTTCAAAACGATTAGGTACAGAGTCTAACCAATTGCAGGCTTGTTTTAGGGCTGCACAAGTTGCAAGAACAGTATTCGGTTTGCTTTCGACAAAAGAAGACAGAAATCCGAGGACTTTTTCTGGAGAGTCTTGCCATATATCGGATGAAGTAACTACTGTCACCCCGCAATTACCACGCACAGCTTTTGCGTTCCATGGGCCGCCAACACAAAAACCATCGATGTCGCCATTTAACATGGAATCGACCATATTAATTGGTGGGACCACGCTGATGTTCACATCGTCAAAGCTGATCCCGCCACTGAGCAACCAGTCTTTAAGTTGATAATGATGACAGCTATACGGAAACACAGTCGCAAAAGACAGTTTGTCTTTGTTTTCTTGAACGCGATAATCAATCACGTTTTTTAGTAATTTAGCGTCCAGGGGAAATGCCAATTGAAAGATTTTGTTAACCGCCAATACTTCTTCAATCAAGGCTTCAGACAATGTAATGCCATTCCCATTTTGACTTAACACCATGGGTGTCACCACATGAATGGGTGAGACTCCCAAACCTAAAGTGCTGGCAATGGGCATTGGGGCGAGCATTTGTGCCGCATCCAAGATCCCTGCATGTAATTTATCCCGTAACGTCGCCCAAGAATTTTGTTTTTGCAGAGTAACGTCTAATCCCCAATTTTCGAAGTAACCGAGATTTTTTGCCACTACAAAAGGAGCGCAATCGGTAAGGGGGCTAAATCCGAGGGTTAATTTTGTTTTTTCAGGTTTAATCATGATTTGCTTTACAACGAGTTAAACATCGAAATGATGGTCTTGGCCACATCATCTAGCTTTTGACCGGTATCCATAGCCGTTTTTCGCATGGTATGGAACGCTTGATCTTCACTGATATTTTTATTTTTCATTAGTATACGTTTAGCCTGGTCAATATTCTTTCGAGAGGTAAGTTGCTGTTTGGTGTCGATTAATTCGGTTTTTAATTTTTGGAATTCTCGAAATCTAGCCACAGCGGCATCTAAGATAGGTTTCACTCGATGGGGTTCGAGATCCCCCACCACATATGCACTAACACCAGATTCAATGCTCTGGTTGATGGTGTCTGTGTCTTCTTCACTAGAAAACATCACAACAGGTTTGGGATCAATATTTTTAATAGTGTGCAGGCTTTCCAGAATATCACGACTAGGTGACTCAATATCAATAACGATAATATCCGGCTGCAACTGGTCTACTTGCTTTAATAAAGTGCCGGATGGACTAGCTAAATGACTAATTTCATAGCGAGAATTTCCCAGCGCTGCGGTTACCAAGTCTGCTCGATGTGTATTTTCGTCGATTAGCAGAATCCGTAAGTTCTTCGCGCTGTGAGCTACATTTTTTTTGTCTTTATTACTCACCAAAACTCATTTCCAGCTCTGAATTGAAGAGGTTACTATCGGTAAGCGAAGGAAGAGCAATCTCCACACCATAAATATATAACCAAGATATTCAATTACTTACAATTATTCATCTAATTAAATCACATAAACTTATGTAATAACCGTGCAACCGCACCAACTGAGTGCAAAACTAATGAGCGTAGTGTTTACCGGTTGTATCAAATAACGGATTTTCAACTGTTTTTTGCAGGCTCGTTGCTGGCCATACTTTATTGCGCATTGACCACAAAGCTTTCGCTTGATTCAAGGCCTCTGACCAATCAAGGTCTTCCATAAGCACCAGCATAATACTGAGCGTTCCAATCACTGCATCATGGGCATAAGTATTTTCTTTACCTTCCCAGAACTCAATTAATTCACTAGCAATGAGTTGTCGTGGTTTCGTCATTCTGCTTTCGTTAAATGCCTCAACGTTAATCACTTTATGTTCGGTATTTCGGCAAATATGTAGGGCAACGTCGCGCTCGGGATTAAATTCAATTTCGCCTCCTTCGCCTCTAAAACACAACATATTTGGATCTTCTAATAACGCCGCGGTTAGACGATGTTTTTCATCTACTTGACGATGAAACACCCCTTGTAAACTAAAGTTAGCTTTCGACGGATTAAGAATTCTCGCTAAGGTGTTAGCGCAGGAACGAAGTCCGAATTGAGCCCGTAGCTGAATTATTTTATCCAACTGCGGATTCACTTGTTCCAATTCCATATAACTAAATCCAAGGGTGGCAAGTTGTTCGGCAACCATTTGAGTTGAAGTTGCGACACTGAAACCTAAATGTGGCATCACTTCATTCAAATATAATCGTTTAGAGTCCGGCTCATTAGTGCCGTGTAGAAAAATTCGTTTCCCTTGTTGAGCCAATACTAAAACCGCCAATAAAAACCAAGGTAACTGTCGTCTTTTCCCAGCGTAACAACCCATGTCTAAATCTACATGTAGTGAATCTAAGCCAGCAATAGTATGTTGTCGAAATGCTTGGGTAAAACCAGCTAACTCCTCTGGCGTCTCCTCTCTCACTCGCAGCAACATAAGAAAAGCCCCTTTTTGTTCAGGCGTCACACGTTCTTCGATTACCATCGTCATAGCATCAAATGCTTCTTGTTGAGTTAAGGTACGCCCTGCTCTCTGGCCTCTGCCAATGATCCGGATAAAATGTTTAAATTCCTGATTTTCGTTCATTCGAGTAATGTACCTTAGTCGACTATTGCGTTGCGAGCTGGGATAGCAAGGAGCTAAAATTTAGATGCATAAAATACATTTTATGTTCCGGTTTGCAAAGGTTTAAGTTCAGCATCGAGAATAGTTATATTTCCCTCATAAGTATGGCTTTTAACTAATTGCTTAAGCTCTGTTTTACAGGAACCACAGTTAGTACCACATTTTAGTTCATCACCTAATTTATCTACCGAATTACAGCCCTGCTTTATTGCCTCTACAATGGTGTTTTCTCCGACTTTGAAGCAGCTACATATCAATCGACCTTGAGCGAACGCTGGATCTGGTGTAGCCCTCAATAACGCCGATTTCTGTTCATCTAGTAACGCCGTTTGCTGCAACAAACTATTTATCCAATTAACATCCATTTGCGGGGCATTGGAGTCCCAAAATAGAGCTAAATCTAAACCACCATCGCGGAGTGCGAAAATATTTCTTTTGTCGCCCAGCTCCGTTTTTTGCCGGGAAGAAAACCACTCTGTGCATAATGGTAAGTTAACCTGCAATTCAGAGACCATTTCAGCATTATCTGAAGCAAAATAAACTAAATACCCCTGATCGATAGCAATTTCGCTCCAATATTCGGCGACTTGATTCAACAACCTATGGTCTAGCTTTTTTCGAGTAAATAGTTGACCATGCAGTGGATAGTTACACAACTTCACATTCACCGCAGAATGTTTTAATTCGGGCTGGCCAGAAACCGCATCTGAAGCATCAGAGTAGAGAGCTGCGATAGCGGAAGAGGATGAATTAGTGCCACTCCAATGAATAGGCGCAAACAACTCCCCTGTTCGTTGTTGTGGCTGCAGTTTAACCGGCATTATGACTTTTTTATGTTGCTCAGTTTGTGCGTGCTTTTGCGAAATGGCAGAGGTTATTTCTAGGAAATCTCCATCACATATTCCATTTTGTTTGGCATCAAGGGGGTGCATATGCACAAAAGCGCGGTCAATGTGGCCAGTCAATTCGGCTGTTTTTCCAGTACGAGTCATGGTATGCCATTGATCTCTAATACGACCACTATTTAAAACAAATGGAAAGTCCGCACTGGTAGCTACTTCGGGGGCTTTAGGTTGCAGTGCAATAAATTGTGCCTTTTTAGACGCAGTATAGAACTGCCCATCGGTAAATAGTCGTTGAGTGCCAGAGCGATTGTTTGCATTAATCGGCCATTGAACCGGCTTTAATCTGTCATATTCTTTTTCACTTATGTGCTGCAAAGCCGACAAGTCGAGGGCCCTGAGTCCATGATTTTTATAAGCGGTTAAACCTGCGTGTTCACGAAATATTTCGGATGGGTTGAGATAGTTAAAACCTTGTTCGAATCCCATAGCTTTAGCAACGTCACAAATAATCTGCCAATCATGCTTGGCAAGTCCTGGCGCAGATAAAATGCCCCGCTGTCGAGAAATACGCCGCTCTGAATTGGTGACTGTGCCATTTTTTTCTGACCAACCTGTAGCAGGTAGCACGACATCGGCCATCGCTAGTGTGTCATTTTTTGCCACACAATCAGACACCACTACAAACTCACATTTTTGCAAAGCGCTAGCTATTTTTCCTCGATTTGGCATGCTCACCATGGGATTTGTTGCCATGATCCAAATCGCCTTAATATTGCCTTTATGCACCTCGTCGAACATATCTACAGCTTTCATGCCAATAGTTTTTGGAATAGCTGGCGATTGCCAATAAGATTGTACGATTTGTTGATGCTGCGGATTATCGATGTCCATATGCGCGGCGAGCATATTGGCCAAGCCGCCCACTTCCCTGCCGCCCATTGCGTTTGGCTGTCCTGTGAGGGAAAACGGACCACAACCTTCTCGTCCCAACTTGCCACTGGCTAGATGACAATTAATGATGCTGTTAGCTTTATCGGTGCCAGAGCTGGACTGATTTACTCCCATAGTATAGGCCGATACAGCTTTATCTGAATCTGCGAATAAAGCATAAAACTTGGCAACGTCGATTAAAGGGATATCACAAACTTGCGCGACCTTTTCTAATGTCCATTGTTTTGCACAGTCTAAAGCTGCATCAAAACCTTCTGTATTAGCATCGATATAATTTTGATCTAGCTTGTTATGCTGCTTTAAGTAATGTAATAAACCATTAAATAACGCGGTGTCTGTACCTGATTTTATTGCCAAGTGGAGATCTGCAATCTCGCCAGTGCCAGTTTGGCGAGGATCAATAGTGACAATCTTCATTGCTGGATTTAGCTTTTTGGCACGTTCTATTCGTTGAAATAGAACGGGGTGCGTCCAAGCAGCATTAGAGCCAATAAAAACAATAAGATCAGCAAGCTCTAAATCTTCATAATTGCACGGTACTGCATCTGCGCCAAACGCACGCTTATATGCAGATACGGCTGATGACATGCACAAACGTGAATTGGTATCGATATTTGCGGTACCAATGTAGCCTTTCATTAATTTGTTGGCGACATAGTAATCTTCTGTCAATAATTGACCTGAGACGTAGAAGGCAACAGCACCGGGTCCGTGCTCAGCAATAATTTGACTAAATTTGTTAGCGACATGCTGTGTAGCTTGTTGCCAATCGACATCTTGACCTTGGATTTTAGGACTCAATAAACGTCCTTCAAGGCCATTAGTTTCTAGAAGTTTACTGCCTTTAACACATAACCGTCCAAAATTAGCCGGATGATCAGAGGAGCCATTCACTTGGTTTAATCGATACTCCCCGCCGTCGGCAGGTTTCTCGACCTGAACGTCGACACCACAACCGACACCACAATAAGGACATGTGGTTTTTGCCAGTGTTGGCGATGGTTGACAATCAAAAGCTCGATCGTTTTCGGTCGCAACTATTGAACTACGCGGAATATGAGCACTCATTTAATTCACTAATTGAAGCTGGACTTGTTGATCAACAATACGTGCTGGATAAACCGCAATTTTTACGCTTTCGTCATCTACACACTCTCCAGAGATAAGTTTAAAACGCTGCTTATACAATGGTGACGCGACAAAAGGTTCATTGGATACAGAGCCCACTAAACCTCGGTACATGACATTAGCTTTACCGATAGGATCCCAATTACTCACGGCATAAAGACTTAGTTTATCGCCCTGACAAATTTTGAATATTGCCACTTGTACGTCGTTGACTAGGGCACATACACCGGAATTATCAACCAAGTCGTTAGGTTCACACACGTTAATCCAATTATCACTCATGCTCATAATTCCTTACTCCACTTCTACGATATTGATAGATGAAGCAGTTTCAACAACCGGCTTCACTGTGCCTAAAATTTTATCAACTTCAGTTTCTGTTGCTGGACGAATCTGCTCACGCTCTTCCACAAAGATAATGTTGCTATCAGTTTTTTCGCTATTCACAAATTGACGGAAGCGTTTGCGAGAGTTTTCTGCTGTTATGGCCGTCTTCCATTCACATTGATAACTATCGACGACGTGTTGCATTTGCTGTTCGAGTTCAGCACCGAGTCCCAGTGAGTCGTTAATCACTACCTCTTTAAGATAATCAAGCCCACCTTCCATATTTTCCATCCATACAGAGGTTCGCTGCAATCTGTCTGCAGTGCGCACATAAAACATCAAGACCCTGTCGATGTATTTAATTAACGTTTCGGTATCCAAATCAGTAGCGAATAGGTCGGCGTGTCGTGGTTTCATTCCACCATTACCGCAAACATATAGATTCCAACCGTTTTCTGTGGCGATAATACCGATATCTTTACTTTGCGCTTCGGCACATTCGCGGGTACAGCCAGATACGCCGATTTTCAATTTATGGGGTGAGCGTAGGCCTTTGTAGCGGTTTTCGATATCAATAGCCTGACCAACTGAATCTTGTACTCCGTAGCGACACCAAGTGCTGCCAACACATGACTTAACGGTTCGAAGAGATTTGGCGTAAGCGTGACCGGTTTCAAAACCTGCATCAATTAGTTCTTCCCAAATAAGAGGAAGTTGTTCAACTCTGGCACCGAATAAGTCAATTCGTTGTCCGCCGGTCACCTTAGTGTACAAATTATATTTTTTCGCTACTTGGCCAAGCACAATGAGTTTATCAGGGGTTATTTCTCCACCAGCGATACGCGGAACCACCGAATAAGTGCCGTTCTTTTGCATGTTGGCCAAATAAGTGTCGTTGGTATCTTGCAAAGTGACATGGGGCGTTTCCAGAATAAAGTCATTCCAGATAGACGCCAAAATAGAAGCGGCTGCTGGTTTACAAATTTCACAACCTAAGCCGGTACCGTGTTTTTCCAATAATTCATCGAAGGTTTTGATTTGGCCCACTTGAACCATATGGAACAACTCTTGACGTGAATAAGCAAAATGCTCACAAATATCCTTCTTAACTTCCACGCCTCGTTTTTCAAGCTCATTGTCTGTAACCGACTTAAGCAATGCTGCACAACCGCCGCATCCGGTACTGGCTTTAGTGCAGCTTTTAACAGCGGCTAAATCGCAAGCCCCAGCATCAAGGCTGGCGACAATGTCACCTTTAGTAACGTTGTGACATGAACAAATTGTTGCCGTATCAGGAAGCGCATCAGCTCCTAAAGTGGGAGCGCCTTCACCGAATGAGGGTAAAATTAAGCTTTCTGGGAATTCAGGTAAATCAATTTCATTTAACGCATATTGCAATAAAGTATCGTAATCACTGGTATCACCTACTAATACAGAACCAGTTAACTTGTTGGTGTCAGCATTGACAACGATTTTTTTGTAAACGCCTGTAACTTGATCTTCATAAGTGTAGGTTAATGCGCCATGCTCTCTGGCGTGAGCATCACCGATAGAGCCAACTTCGACCCCCATCAGTTTTAATTTAGTGCTCATGTCAGCACCTTCAAATAACACATCCCCACCAACAATATTACTGGCTGCGGCTCTGGCCATGGTGTAACCGGGTGCGACTAAACCAAAAATAAAATTGTTCCAAAGGGCACATTCGCCAATGGCATAAATATCCGGGTCGCTGGTCAAACAGTGATCGTTAACTACAATTCCGCCGCGCTCACCGATCTCGATGCCAAATTCTCGAGCTAACTTGTCTTGGGGACGAATTCCGGCAGAAAATAGGATCATATCGGTTTCGAGGATTTCACCGTCTGCGAATACCATTTTGTAGCGACAGCTATCGCCAGCTTCAATACTTTGCGTAGCTTTTTGAGTATGTACTTCAACCCCTAGATCTTCAATTTTGTCCTTCAGTACACGGCCACCGCCAGTGTCTACTTGGACAGCCATTAATTGTGGGGCAAACTCCACAACATGGGTTTTCAATCCAGCTTGTTTAAGGGCATTAGCCGCTTCTAACCCCAACAAACCGCCACCAACAACTACACCAACTTTGCTTACTTGAGCAGAAGCACTAATGGCTTCCAAGTCTTCAATGGTTCTGTAAACAAGGCAATGAGGTTGATCATTGCCAGGAATTGGCGGCACAAATGGAAAAGAGCCAGTGGCTAAAATCAACTTGTCATAAGTTAAGACTTCAGCGTTTTCAGTAGTCACTGTTTTGGCTTGTTTGTCGATGTTATTAACTCGTGCGTTAACCTGAAAATTAACTCCAAGTTGCTGATAATGTTCTGCACTCGTTAAAGAGAGTTCATCCGCTGTTTTGCCAGAAAAATACTCTGATAAATGAACACGGTCGTATGCCAATCGAGGTTCAGCAGATAACACCGTAATATGAAAACGATTTTTGCCGTATACCTCTTCACTTTGTTGAATAAGCTGCTCAACAAAATGGTGTCCTACCATTCCGTTTCCGACTACGACAATGCGAGTTAAATGTTCATTTGTGGTCATAATATGCCTCTAATTTATTAACCCCAGAAACGAAAAAAGCCCGCAGTATCTGCTAAACAGATACTGCGGGCTTCGTTGCCGGGTATAACTAACCGCCATGGCTAGCTATTGAATTTTGTGTAATAGATTGAGCGAATCAAAATGCAGCAATCTACCTCTGAACATAGATAAGCATTTATTAGGCCAAAAAATTAATTCTATAATTATCAATAATATAGTTTATTTAAAGCCCAGATTAATGTCAGCTAGTGCCGTTTCTTGGTGCAACTTTTAACTAAAATAGGGCATAACCATCAAAGGAATTTATATTATTTTTAGGTAAAATAACTTAGTAAGAGCAGAATGATAATGAACTCAACCAAGGCAATAAATTTAAATAAACGCAGTGGGTTTCGTTGAATTAGCGGCTGATGCTGAATTTGACTCAGCATAGTGGTATTTGGTTTGGACAAATCCGTAAAAAATTCCGAAAACGCCTGATAACGCTGCTCTGGATTAATTGCCAAACCTTTTGCCAATGCGATATCTAACCATTGTGGCAAGTCAGGTCTAAACTTCCTTAATGAAATATACTGCCAATTATCAACACTTAACTTTGTTGTTGATTGAGGGGTAAATGCTTTAAAGGGCAAATGTCCGGTCAACATTTCGAAACACACGACAGCCACAGAAAATAAGTCAGAGCGAAAATCGAATTGATTATTGAGTAGATATTCTGGAGCGATATAGTTCACCGACCCCACAGGTACACTCTCTTCTTGCAAAGCTTGAGTTTCCGCCATTGCACCAACATAAACCGTACCGAAATCGATTAACTTAACCTCGCCCGTTTTGGTAATCATCACATTTTCCGGTTTAATATCACGATGAACCATATCTTGTCGTTGAAAAATGCGAAGTGCTGCTATTAGCTGCTTCATTATACTTCTGACTTCAACAATGGATGCAGACGGATTATCTAGCAGCCATTGGCGCAAAGTTTGCCCTTCAATAAACTCACAAATGTGATACATAAATTTAGCGTTATCTGGACGCGGGTTTATGCGCATAATATTTACGTGTTGGAGTTTTTGACCTATCCACTCTTCTCGTAAAAAACCGCTTAAATAGTTGGGATCATCAACAAAATATTGAGAAGGGGTTTTTAAACAAAACAGTTCTTGCGTGTCTTCCTTAATAACTTTATACAAGCTACTTCGTGTGCCATTGAAAACCTGTTCCAGTACCCGATATCCCTCAAGCTTCATCCCCTCTTTTAGCGCAGGCGGCATCGCTAATCGAGTAAGTTGACGATGATATTCGTTGATGTCGGCATGAGGCAGTTCAGCAACTTTAACCAACAAACAACTTAGATTGTCGTCACTACCGGCTTCAATCGCTAATTCAACGATGCTTCTGGCGAGGTCTTCTAAATCAATTTTTGGTTCTGCCAACCATTGATTGAGTAGCAGCTGTATTTGTTTTGAACTAATAAACTCATGCACACCGTCGGTTGACAAGATAAAAAGGTCATCTTTGTTGAGCTCAAAGGTACGAAAATCCACATCGAGATTAGCTTCAATACCAATGGCACGACTTAATACTTTTTTGTTGCCAAACCGAGCATGATGATCGGTAGAAAGTCGCTCAAAATCCCCCTGCTGCAGTCGACAAATTCGACTATCGCCAGCATGAAATAGGAAACCAGTGGTAGACTTGAAGATTAATGCGCTAAAAGTAGTGACCATTTGACTATGGTCACCTAAAGCATACTCATGTTGGCCTGCGCACCAACGATTCAAACCTTGTAAAACTTGCGTAGCGGCCCTTTTTACCGTCCACGTTTCTGGGGTTTGACGGTAATCCTGTATGAAATTAGTAGCGCAGGTTATAGCGGCTTCTTTTGCCCTGCTGCACGAGCTAACACCGTCAGCGATGGTTGCGACAGCTCCTTTGCTCGTTAATTCAGCACCCACTGGCAACCAGGCTGCAAACGCATCCTGATTTTCCGTTTTCACACCAGCCGTTGAATAACCACCAAATTCAAGGTGAAGTTTTTCCAAGCTAAAATACCTGAATTAAATAGAACGATTCATATTATGTGACGTTTATCAGTTCGACACTACCATCTTCTCTGACTTCAGTAATTGTACCGCTAGGCTCTTTCATAAACAGTAATGCTACGAAGCCCAACACAGCCGTAGAAGCAATCACAATGAAGAAGGTTGACGTGTCGACAAGAGAGTAAACCGTTAAATATACAACGGCACCAACGTTACCATAGGCCCCTGTCATACCCGCAATTTGTCCAGTTAGGCGACGTTTAATCAGAGGAACCACAGCAAAAACCGCGCCTTCACCAGATTGCACAAAGAAGGAACATGCCATGACGACCGCAACAGCTAACCAGATTGGCCAAGTAGCATCAATAAAACTCATTGCAAAATATCCCAGAGCTAAGCCTGCGGTAAGAATCAACAATGTTGGTTTACGACCAAATTTGTCAGAAATTAACCCACCACCAGGCCGAGACATTAAATTCATAAATGCATACATACCTGCTAATAGTCCGGCAGTCGCCATATTTAATGTGAATGTATCGGCAAAAAATGCCGGTAACATCGAAACCACAGCTAATTCAGAACCAAAAGTGGCAAAGTACAATATATTCAGCACCGCAACTTGTTTAAATTCATACTTGTGAATATCAGGTACAGGAGTAACAAAAATATCTTTATTTACTTGATAGGTTTTATATACGTCAAATATATAGAGTGCGACAAGACTCAAATACAACAGGGTTACCACGTCGTGGCTTAATAAAGAAACGCCACTTGGTGAAAGCTTCCAGTTAAGTAAAGCTAAGGCCAAATACATTGGCGTTTTCATAACTAATAAAAAATAGAAATCTTTGACACTAGTGACTTCTAATCCGCCAAGGTTTTTGGGACGAAAATAAGTTGAACCTTTGGGTGTGTCTGTGGTGTTTTTGTAATAAATAACACTAAAAATCAAACTCAAAACACCGGTAATACCAATGGCATAACGCCATCCATCCTCGCCTCCGAACAGCAATGCAATGGTGGGTAATGAAAAAGCCGCTGCGGCTGAACCGAAGTTCCCCCAACCACCATATACGCCTTCTGCGGTACCCAACTCTTTCGGAGGAAACCACTCACTTACCATGCGAATACCAACAACGAAACCAGCACCAATACATCCCATGGCAAACCGGGCAATTAACAATTGTTCGAAGCTATTGGCTAGGGCAAACGCAAAACAGGGGATAGCACAAATAGCCAGCAATGCAGAATACACCAGCCTTGGGCCAAACTTGTCGGTTAATGAACCAATTAACACTCTAGCAGGTATGGTTAAGGCAACGTTGATGATTAACAGTGTTTTCCATTCACTTAATGTTAATCCTACGCCGTCGACGATAGCTTCTTTGAGTGGCGCCATGTTAAACCAAACTACAAAGGTGATAAAAAAAGCCATCCAAGATAGATGCAAGGTTTTCATTTTGCCGGTAAAAGACACTAGATTAAATTTTTCCGCATTCATTTTTATTTCGCCTAACAGGTTTAACCTTTCATTGAACAAAAAAAAACCCACTCAATTTTCCAATTATCGGAAAATTGTGCGGGCTTCATTGCCTAACGTTCATCAGACAACTTTGTAGATGACGTTAATTTGTTGGTTTCGCAATAGATCTGTATTTTTGCGTTTTAGTTAACCAAGCAATAATCAATCCAACAATGAAAAACAAATTTAATCCCATAAATTCAAATACTTAATAGTAAAACAAGTAATATCAAAAGAGAGGTTACTATTCGTTTTGGTGCAACAGCGCACGGTTTAGGTGATTTTAAATGCTTGTATCGACAGGTGGATTTCTAAGATTAAGCCACAGCGAATTTACAAATACCTAAGATAAGTAGGGGGAAGGGGCAGTTACTTGCTCAATATCACAAATAAATAGGGCGCTGCTCATTATTTACCTGTATAATCCGCGCCCAAACGTAACCCTCGGCAATCCCAGTGAATAGAATTGGGTATTAATGGCAATCCGAGAGCATATTTAAAAGTACAGGCTTACCGAACAAAATGAAAGATATTAGTAAATTAAGAAACATTGCAATTATTGCACACGTTGACCACGGAAAAACAACCTTGGTTGACAAGTTGTTGCAACAGTCAGGCACCTTGGAAAGCCGAGGCGAAGCTGAAGAGCGCGTTATGGATTCTAACGATATTGAAAAAGAACGTGGAATTACCATACTTGCAAAAAACACAGCAATTAACTGGAATGATTACCGTATTAATATCGTTGACACTCCTGGACACGCCGACTTCGGTGGTGAAGTAGAGCGTGTTATGTCGATGGCTGATTCTGTACTTCTATTAGTAGATGCCCAAGAAGGTCCAATGCCGCAAACTCGTTTTGTGACACAAAAAGCTTTCGCTCAAGGTTTGAAGCCAATCGTAGTAATCAATAAAATTGACAAACCAGGTGCTCGTCCTGATTGGGTAATGGATCAAGTATTTGACTTGTTCGATAACCTTGGCGCAACTGATGATCAGTTAGACTTCCAAGTAGTTTATGCATCAGCACTTAATGGTTGGGCAACAAGAGAAGCAGACAAGCAAGCTGAAGACATGACGGATTTGTTCCAAACAATCGTTGATGTAGTAGAAGCGCCTGATGCAGATCCTGAAGGCCCGTTCCAAATGCAGATTTCTCAACTTGATTACAACTCATATGTAGGTGTTATCGGGGTTGGTCGCGTAACTCGCGGTGCAGTTAAACCAAATCAGCAAGTCACTATTGTTATGGCTGATGGCACTAAGCGCAACGGTAAAGTAGGTCAGGTACAAGGTTACCTTGGTTTACAAAGACATGAAGTTGATTCAGCACAAGCTGGTGACATCATTGCAATTACCGGTTTAGGCGAGTTAAAAATCTCTGACACCATTTGTGATCCAAATGCTGTAGAAGCTTTACCGCAGTTATCTGTAGATGAACCTACAGTAACCATGACTTTCCAAGTGAATACTTCTCCATTTGCGGGTAAAGAAGGTAAGTACGTTACTTCTCGTAATATTCTTGAGCGTTTACAAAATGAATTAATTCATAACGTAGCGTTAAAAGTAGAAGAAACTGAAGATCCGGATAAATTCCGTGTTTCAGGACGTGGTGAGCTACATTTGGGTATATTGATTGAAAATATGCGTCGTGAAGGTTACGAATTAGCGGTTTCTCGCCCTGAAGTAATTTTGAGAGAAATTGATGGCGAAATTCACGAACCATTTGAAACATTAACTATTGATGCTGAAGAAGAGCATCAAGGTTCAGTGATGGAACAAATTGGACTTCGTAAAGGTGAACTTACTAATATGTCTCCTGATGGAAAAGGACGTATTCGTATGGACTTTATGATCCCTAGCCGCGGATTAATTGGATTCCAAACTGACTTTATGACGATGACTTCAGGCTCAGGTTTGATTTATCACACATTCGATCATTACGGACCGCATAAAGGTGGCTCAATTGGTCAACGTAAGAATGGCGTATTGATTGCCAATGCAACAGGTAAAGCATTAACCAATGCTTTATTTAACCTTCAAGAACGTGGTCGTTTATTTATCGGTCACGGTGTAGAAGTTTATGAAGGTATGGTTATCGGTATTCACAGTCGTGATAACGACCTTACGGTAAACGCACTTAAAGGTAAGCAATTAACTAACGTTCGTGCATCTGGTACTGATGAAGCACAAACACTAGTTCCGCCAATTAAAATGTCTCTAGAGCAAGCTCTTGAGTTTATCGATAACGATGAATTGGTAGAAGTGACTCCTGTTAGCATCCGTATCCGTAAAAAATTACTAACTGAAAATGAAAGAAAACGCGCTGGTCGCAGTAAAGAATCATAGTAGTTAGTTAATACTTAAAAAAGCCGGCTGATTATGCAAGGCGGTTACTTAATTTGTGCTAAAAGCGAGGCATAAGCCTCGCTTTTTTATTTTACGTATTTAGTTACCAGATGTAGGCTATTGAGCATAGATTGTTTCAAAGGTAACTAACAATGAGCGAAAACAGTAAAAACTACAGCGAATGGGAAAAAAGGCTTTACGATGTTTTATCGAAGAATACCTTTTTCTCAGCACATAACAAAACAGCGTCCTCGTTGAAAAAACTGGCCGATGAGCTTGAAAAGGCAAATCAATCATCTTCTAGTTTGGCAAAAAGCTTGAATCGATTAACTCTTGCTGCTGTTATCATTGCGGCAATTTCCTTGTCCGTAGAGCTTTATAAGATATTTTCGGGGGTTAGTTGAGAATGGATCAATTTTTTGTTTTTTTAAACCTTAACAATCCTATCGCTAGAACAAACTACGAAACTCGCGGAAATAAAATAATTTCAGCAGGAGTACTCAATGCTCTCACAGAGCAAAGTTACCTTCAAAAGTATATAAATGGAACTCTAGACTATATTCCCTTTGAGATTAATACACAGTGTGATGTGGCGCAACCGTCATTGTTCCAGCTTTCAGCGATAGATTTGTACAAAATAGAATATAACGCTGAAGTTTACCGAAAACAGTTTTTGCCTCATATGCCTTCGAGGTTTTCTTGTATTTATGCCTTCAAAGATTATCAGGATTGTATCAAGGTCTCTAAAAAATATGGTTGGGACTTAGCCACAGTCAAGCACTTTAAATTAGAGCCAAATCCTCTGAATAAGGTTCATAAAGTAAATATGGAAGTGATTTCATTATTACGAGGGCAAAGCTACTTAAGCTGTCTGTCCCCTGAAGAAGAGAATAAGGTTTGGGAGCACTATTGGAATAGTCGTGGCCCTATGTCTATCGAGAGTCCTCTTGTAGGGAAGGGTGACTCAGGTGTAATTTGGGAATATCTAGTCGAAGGAACTCTTGCTTTGATAGAGTAAATTAATCTTCTCTTTCGTGATATACGACTCCTTCGGGCTTTATCGGGCTTTTCGCTAGACCTAACCTCATCGCAGCGGTAGTGCCGTCTTTAGCTTTTAAACAATAGTTAAAATAAAGCCGAGCGATTTCCATTACCTTGATATAAGAATATGGATTATATGCGCTGTACCCATGCCATTTTCGTCTATCATTAGCCGCTACTGACTTACTTCTTTCCAAGAGGCTTATTCTTCGTCTAGCGAACATAAAAAACCTATCAATCGCAGCTAGCGAAGCGGTTTTGTATAGTTCAGCTTGGGAGTTTAATGCTAAATGTGAAATAGGAGTAAGAGCCGCGACAAGTTTTTGAGGTTCAGGCATGGATGAGTGAGGATGTAGTAACCAAGACTCTTTACTGTTTGGGATCTCCTGTAAGTTAGACATCCTTCCAAGTATCATTCTTATTACCGTGTCATGACGTTCCTTCGCGGTAGATTTTCTGTACGTTTTACCTGCAACAATTCTGAATTCCTTATAAAAAACTTTTACTAAATCTTCCTTCTCATCTACCGTCATGCCTGTTGTATTTTTAACATAGAAGCCGTGAACTTCACCGCTTTTTATGCGAGCTTGATTTGCTGTCATAAAGGCGTTTCTGATGCCTGCTTCACGATCAAGAGAGTAATGAACTGTATCTACTTTGCCGAGTAGTTTAGATAGCAATAGAAAATGAGCGTACATGGAATATTCACTGTGGACCAACGCACCGGATTTTGGCAACTGTGTTGTTCCATCCAGTATTTCTGATTGTTCAAAGGTAGTGTTTTCTAAGTTGCTCAAGCCTTGTACGGGGATGTGGTTTTCTACTGTGAGTTCATGATCAAAGTCTCTCTTAAGCCATAATCTCGCGTGAGGAAGTAAATGCGCCGGTGTTACAGCTGGATTTACTTGACTAGCAGCTATCTCAGCGCTACGTCTATCTATGTGAGGGTCATAGTTAAAGTGAACTCCAAAAACATACCCAGTAATATTATCTGCACTTCCTGTCGCCCATATTTCAACATTTCGTTTATCGGTGCGATCACTCCAATTACTAATGTGAACTTGCCTGTCGGTGCAGATGCCAACTTTACTAAGGCCAACACCTCTTATTAATCGACTTTCTCGATTTCTTAGAAAACTTCTTGCTTGTCCGTATAGCCAATCAAGTTTATCAAAGTAGGTTTTTGATGAAATTTCTAGAATTTCACAAGTCCTCCGCATAACAGTCTTGTTTACCAATAATTTAAAAAAAGATTTATTAATTTCAGAGCGACGGTGCTTTCTTCGCTTAGAGCTAGTCGAAAATGTTTTTTTGCATAATTTACACTGGTATCTACTGTTGCCATTGGTTTGACCATGCCTTTTATATAGCTTAGGGTCTTGTGCAACAGAGATAAGGTTATTGCTGCAATTTGGATTTGTGCATGAAAATTCCGGCATTTGCAGATATGAAGAAAGGTGTATTTCTTCTTCAACAATACCTTCGTTTGACTTGATGGGTGTTATCTCATTGCAGACTCTACACTGAAGGTGGGGCGCATTTCTTCCTGTTCCAGATATTTTGTAATAAGGATTAGAACCTTTTCGAATATCGAGAGTGGATAGATCGTAGTCGTGTGGGTCTTGGCAGAAGTTTGCGCAGTTGGGATTTTTGCAGCCATTGGCCTGAAGCCCTTTGAATTCCTGCGGTACAGTCTCAGATACTCTTGCGTAAAATTTTTTTTGTTGTTCCAATTTAAAGCCCCACCTGTAAATCCATACAGTGTAGGGCTTATGATAGACTATTTTTTACCTAAAGCACAAATTAAGTAACTGCCTTGCTGATTATGCCGGCTTTTTTGTATCATCGTTTTAAGTACAAGGCCGACTACGTTGCATATTCCTGTATATAGTTAATAATAACTAGCAGATTTTCTAACCACTTAGACATAATGAATGCAAAATAGAACATTCCCAGTATTTGAAACACAACGACTTAGATTAGATCGATTATCTAAATTGGACAGACAATCTATTTTTGAGGTCTTCTCAGACCCAAAAGTTGTGGAACATTATGACGTTGAATTGTTTAAAAACATTCACGAAGCTGATAGGTTAGTAGAGTATTTTGATTCTAGATTTACTAGTGATAATGGCATTCGCTGGGCTATTCGCGACAAGCAAACGGGTAGCTACATAGGTTCATGTGGTTTTACCCATTGGAATAAGTATGACCATAGTGCCGTTATCGGATACGAAATTAGTCAGAGAAATTGGGGAAAAGGGTTTGCTAGTGAAGCCGTAAAACGAGTTGTTGACTTTGTATTTTCCCCTGATTTCCATTTCTACGTGCATCGAATTGAAGCTTTGGCTTTGCCCTCAAACATTCCTTCAGGCTCATTGCTAACCAAACTAGGGTTTAAATTAGAGGGTACATTGCGCGGAAAATGTTATTGGAACGACGATTTCCACGATATGAATATGTACGGTCTATTGCGTGAAGATCGCCCTGATAATTAAAGCCATGATAATTCTTGGGCTAAAAAATCAAACTCAATATCCAAGCGAAAAGAAATGCGATAGTCCCTAGCAGCGTTTCCATCACGGTCCAGGTTTTAAGTGTTGTTTTCACATCCATGTTTAAAAGACGACTCACTAGCCAAAAACCTGAGTCATTAAAATGCGAAAGCACTGTTGAACCACCGGCGATTGAAATAACAATAAAGCATAAATCTAAGGAGCTTAAATCAGGGGCTACAGTGACAATAGGCGCAACTAATGCAGCGGTGGTAGTTAGGGCGACAGTTGCCGATCCTTGGGCCACTCTCAAACTGGCTGCAATTAAAAAAGCAGCGACTATTAATGGCATACCCGTATCAGCTAATATGGAGGCGAGTGAATCTCCAATCCCACTGGCTCTTAGCACACCACCAAACATTCCTCCTGCACCTGTTACTAAGATTATTGCGCATATAGGTGCTAATGACTCTGCGCATAATTGCTCTAATTTTTCTGCACCGTACTGCTTTGAAAATATAATTAAGCAACTAAGCAGGGTGATAAGTAAAGCAATAGGTGTCTGCCCTATAATGATAAACACATGAGAAAGTTGGTGCTCACTATTTATTAAGCCTGCGACTATTAAAGTACTTAAAACGGTATTAAACGAAATTAAAACAACCGGCAACAATAATATGAACAGTACTGTGCTAAATCTAGGGTATGAACTATTGTCTGCTGGCGTGTTTTGTCCAAATAAGTCGTTATCAATAGGAATATGAAACTTTTTTCCACAATACAAAGCAAACAGATATGCGCCTAAATACCAGGTTGGTATCGCAATTGCTAAACCTACAATGAGAAGAAGCCCAATATCAGCTCCTAAAAATCCGGATGCAGCTACAGGTCCTGGATGAGGCGGTACAAAAGCATGCATTACTGCAAATGCGCCAGCGCAGGGCAGCGCGTAGACTAATAGAGATCCAGAGAAACGTTTTGCCACACTAAAGATAATCGGCATTAACACTATTAGACCGGCATCAAAAAAGATCGGAAAACCAAACAAAAGAGATGCAATACCTAAAGCTAAAGGCGCTCTTTTCTCGCCGAACCGAGTTATTAATGTGTCCGCCAAAATCGTTGCACCACCACTATGCTCAAGGATTTTCCCAATCATGGCCCCCAAACCAACCAATAACGCGATAGACGCTAATGTCCCACCAAAACCTTGGGTTAGTGTTGAAAGTAGTTTTTCAGATGGTATACCGGCGGCGATTGCGGTAACTATGCTTACTAGAATCAACGCTATGAAAGCGTGAATTCGAAATTTAACAATGAGAATTAATAGCGTTAGAACTGAAAGGACTGCGACTGTTAGCAAATAAACTGAGGATTGAGCGGGCGCTAATATATCCATATACCAAAAAACCAACCATTGTGTCATGCGCTACCTTGTCACAATAAACAGGTTTATTTCAAGTTTCGCTTTCGATTTTCAATTTATTAGACTGCAAAAAGATCTCAGAATAATAAAAACATTAAGTCCGACACTGACTTTGAATTAGAAAACACTTTGTTTAGGTGCTGCTTTACTTCTTCACAAAGTATTTTCTATCTAGCTATGTAGTTCGATGTAAATTAGTTCTCTTTACTTTGGATATAGTCGTTAACTAGACGTTCTAATATATCCAATGGAACTGCGCCATTTTTAAGTACGACGTCATGATAATCCGCTAAATTAAACTTATCACCTAACTCCAATTTAGCCTTTTCTCGTAACTCTAGGATTTTCATCATGCCCACTTTATAAGAGGTTGCCTGACCTGGCATGACTATATATCTTTCTATTTCTGAGACAACATCACTTTGTGCGATCCCAGTATTGTTCGCCATATACTCTATCGCTTCTTCTCGCGTCCATCTTTTAGCATGAATTCCGGTATCTACCACTAAACGAACAGCTCTAAATAACTCAGCTTGTAAACGACCAATATTATCGTACGGGTCATCTTCAAATCCTAATTCCCAAGCTAGACGCTCGGCATATAATGCCCAACCTTCAGCATAAGCGGTAAATGGCGATAAGGTTCTGAAAATAGGTAACCCCTCTAGCTCCATAGAAATACTTACCTGAAAGTGATGGCCTGGAATACCTTCATGATAAGCTAAAGTGCGCATACCGTATTTAGGCGTAGCTTTAATATCATACAAATTAGCGTAGAAGACGCCCGGTCTAGACCCATCCATAGATGGCCGTTGGTAATATGCACCTGGTGCGGTTTTTTCTTTAAATTCTGGTATGCGCTTAACTTCCATGCCAGCTTTAGGCAGAACATTGAATACTTCTCCCATTGACTGGTTAATTTCATCAAGGATAGTCTGGTAGTCGGCTAGTATCTGAGCACGACCTTCATCAGTATCAGGATAGTAGAAACGTTCATCATTTTTTAATGATTCAATTGCAGTAGTGAAACCATCGGTAACGTCAAACCCTTCTGATCCTAAGATCGTTAGTATTTGTTGCTGAATGCGTTCCACCTCAGACAAACCGGTCTCATGTATGTAGTCAGCACTATAGTTAGTAGTGGTAAAAAACTCTAAAGCTTGTTTGTATGCAATATCACCGCCTTCTAAACGCCATAAACCATCGTCTGTACCAGCTTTGTTTTTTAGCTTTTCAAAATAATCGATATATGATTGATAGGCGGGATAGACATGTTGGTTAATAGCTTCTGCCGCATCTTTTAGTACTTGTGATTTATCTGCATCGGAAAAATTTGCAGCTTTATCAATTTTGCCCTGTAAGGAAGTATATAATATGTTTTCTTCAGCGGGTGAATCCACAAAAGCTTGCATTTCAGAGAGCACTCGGTCGATCACAAAACTAGGCGGTATAATATTATTTTGCTCTCGAACAATTAAACCCTCCATATTTTGCGCAAATTTAACGTCTGCCTTTTTTAGTCTAGATATATAATTTTGAGCATCTTCAAGCTCGTTTACTTGATGTGTTGAATCCATGAAGCTTGGAAACTGACTTTGTAGCCCAAACAATTGGTTTACAGGATAATTGTGAAAACGATATGGTTCAGACTCTATCTGCCCATCTATCAGGTAAAGAGCAATTTCTTTTGATAATCGTTGTGATTCATCCAAAGAATTATCTGAATAAGCTAACAAACCTTCACGTACCTCTTTCATAAGTACGAACATTTCATCAGCCTTTTCCAAGCTGTCATCATTTAATTCAGCATTGTGACCTTTAAAGCCCATACCATCTAGAACACCAATACTGGTTAATATTTCTGGGTTATCTAAGGCAAACTTAATTAAAGTACGATCTAAAAAAACGCGAAAGAACAAAGGCTTTTTCGCATACCACTCATGGGCTCCTAACGCACCTCCAAACAAAGTAACAGTCAGAAGCAGCAGACCAGTCCATTTAAAAAACTTTTTCATTATTTTTCCATTTGTTATTTTTTATTTCCCACTCCAACTATGACAAAGTAATTATTTTTATGGAAACAAAATTTCACTTCAGGTGACAAATGCCCCCATGAAAAGTGTAACAACCATTGTCATAAGTTTTGAGCAAGATAGAAGCAGTTATTTGGGTTTAAAAGAACCCAGATTTCATATCAAGATGCCACGGGCTGAAGCCCGTGCTACGGGA
>NZ_BAABWR010000019.1:0-104212 GCF_040370605.1 Aliiglaciecola sp. NS0011-25 | reverse complement strand
TTAATTCGCGTCGCTCACCGCCATCCATGACGTTTTTCAAGCCTCATCCATGAGGCCCGATTTACTTTTCTTCAACAGCTAAGAAAAGTAAATAAAAGAAGCCGTGCTCCCGCCAAGTTCTGTTACCTGCGCGACTTGCCAATTAAAGACCGCAATGATTTGTTCCCGACAAGGCATTGCTTAAATGACATCCATGTCATTTGTTCTTTATTTGTCTTCGTTGCTCGGTGAACTTGGAGTCGCTGTAAGAGACGTAAGATCAAAAGCATGCACCGAGCTTACTTATAATGCACGGGGTTTGCTTTTAATTCGCGTCGCTCACCGTCATCCATGACGTTTTTCAACCCTCACCCATGAGGCTCAATTTACTTTTCTTCAACAGCTAAGAAAAGTAAACTAAAGAAGCCAGCCTCTAGCCAAGTTCAATTGCTTAGGTAACTTTCTAAAATGGAGGTCACAGTGAGTTCTTTTAGGTAGGAGGTGTAGACGAATTAAAATCATAAGAATGACGAATCTAAATGCAATATACTGTCTTTTATGAATTTGATTTGAAAAAGGGTGCTTGAATTCCATGGCTAAGCGACCAATTACGGATGTTCCAGTAAGTGTAAAGACTCTAGAAGATTTGGCTAAGTTAAGCGACTACTCCTTAGTTGATAATCTTAATTGCGACCCTGATGCCACTCAAACAGGCGATGATTATCAGCCTAGACAAGTGTTTTCTGGGCATTATGTTCCTGTAAAGCCCACACCCATTGATGATCCTCTATATGTTGCCCACAGTGAAGCATTCTTCGCTGAATTAGGTTTTGATGACAGCCTAGCGCACACAGAGGCGTTTACTCGATTATTTTCTGGCGACATATCCGCTGTACCTTCGCCAATGCGTCCAGTTGGCTGGGCCACGGGCTACGCATTGTCAATTTACGGTACTGAATACATTCAGCAATGCCCTTTTCAAACGGGTAACGGTTATGGTGATGGCCGTGCGGTTTCTGTTCTTGAAGCTGTTATTAATGGTAAACGTTGGGAGATGCAGTTAAAAGGTGGGGGACGCACGCCTTATTGCCGCGGTGGTGATGGCCGTGCCGTATTGCGTTCAAGTGTTAGGGAATTTTTAGCGCAAGAACATATGCATGCCTTGGGTGTGCCTACGTCTCGATCTTTATGCCTGTTCGTTTCGCAATCAGAGCAGGTATGTCGCCCTTGGTATTCGCAAGGTTCGTATTCCACCAACCCAGATATGACAGTCTCTAACCCTGTGGCGATTTCAACCCGGGTAGCTCCTTCGTTTTTACGTGTTGGCCAACTTGAACTCTTTGCTCGTCGAGCGCGGGTTAATCAATATCCAGACGCACTTAAAGAGTTAGAGATGATTGCGGTGCATTTGATTGAGCGAGAATATGCAGATGAGGTCAATCGTGAATTAGCAATTGCAGATCAAATTGTGCAATTAGCCGTAGCATTTCGCGAGCGATTAACTTCGCTGATTTGTCACTGGTTGCGCGTTGGCTACTGCCAAGGAAATTTTAATAGTGATAATTGTGCTTGCGGTGGTTATACACTCGATTATGGTCCTTTTGGCTTTGTTGAGAGGTTTGAACCTTATTACCAACCCTGGACGGGGGGCGGACAACATTTTTCCTTTTTCAATCAGGGGGCCGCAGCACAGACCAATTTCAATATGTTTTGCAAAGCCTTGCAGCCTTTGCTCGTATCATCGCCTTCGGCAATGGCTTCATTGAATCAGGTAAATCTTGAGTTCGCTTCAGTCATGCAAGAAAAAACCAATACGATGTGGGCGTCTAAACTTGGCTTGTCGTCTTTTGACCCTGAATTATTCAATCAACTGATCTCGCTGATGGTACAAACCTCTGTTGACTACACTATCTTTTTTCGGGAGCTTTCAACTATCCCTGACGATATTTCTAGCTTAAGTAAAAGTTTCTACAATGCTCCATCGGGCGCATTAACAGCACAATGGGAAAAATGGCTGCATAGCTGGCGAAGTTTAATTGATAATGCTGAGGATGGTTTGCAAAAAACAGCGCAAATAATGCAGCAACTTAATCCTAAATACACATGGCGAGAATGGCTAGTCGTGCCAGCATATCAGCAAGCAAGTGTCGGGAATTTCAAACTTGTTCATGAATTGCAACAGGTATTAACACAACCCTATGCTCAGCAGCCGATTGAAATTGAGAAAAAGTACTACAGCTTAAAGCCACATGTTTATTTTGATGCGGGTGGCGTGTCTCACTACAGCTGTTCTTCTTAACTTTAACACCTTACTGGTTCCGGTGTTTTTAGGTAATTTCAATTTTGCCTTGCGTAATATGAGCACTGTTTTTTTGCTATAGGTCGGGTAACCTATGACGGGATTAAAAGTACAAGGAGTCATTTTGAACGCTAGGCGAATTTCATTTATCTTATTAATATTTTCTGGATTGGCTTGCTTGTCATTTCTTATCTGGCCAATGATGGTGATACTCATTTTGCATGGGGTTAAAGGCTTGACCGCTAGTGATATGGGTATTGCTGTTTTCCTTACGCTGTTCATACTTACATATCCAATTACCGTATCTATTGGCTTTATTATGTCTTTGGAAGGCTATCGTAAAGCAAAGATTAAAAATGGTTTATTGGGTTTATCCGTTTCTTTAGGGCATTTAATGATTGTGTTTATTTTTATGTACTTTAAGGGCGGTAATTAGTACTAGTAAAACATAAGTTACAGCACAAACATCAAGCTTTGTTTTCTATCGCCACTGACGAAGTTTTGCGAGTAAACAAAATTAACCTAATGATTTTTGATTTGTATTAGCTCTGTAGTCTTGAGGCGATTCGTTAGTGTATCGCTTAAAAGTACGACAAAATGCACTTATCTCAGCAAAAGCAATGTCATTGGATTTTCTTCCAATTGTTATTTTTGTAGTTGATTAGTAATACGTCGAACCTTCCACTGTTTGCAAAAACCTCAGTGATCACCCTAATTTTTGTGATACTGCAACAGACCTTATCTACTTAAAGTTTCATCCAGTCCGCTTCTTACCTTTTCTAATGCGGCAGCAAGGAAGGTAATCACGTTCTCGATCTGCAAAACTCGCTCTTTGAATTCTGCAGTTTTGGCGACTACAACATTTTCAGTCATAGAAGGATCATAACTGTCTAAAAAAGCTTTCATGAGTTCGCTAAGGTCGACGAATGAAATGTCAGTCTTTTTTGCGCTGTTAACAAACACATAATGTCTATTCCCATCGTTTATTGGGGCGCATATTCATTGGCTCGCTCATTCTGTAATAATTTTAATCAACTATTTTCAATTGTTAATTGAGCGCTAAAAAAATTATGCTATGTTTGTTCATGCTAGCCTCTAAATGATTTAGTCTTTAGCAAGCTAACTCTGGTTCTGGTCGAGGAGGCTGGCCCTTTTTATAGAGGTTCTTGTGAAATCATTCTGTGGATCAATTAATCATCAAAATTAGGGGGGGATATGGACATACCAAATGGCATTACAATAGGCTCGAAAGTGGCAGTAATTCCCGGTTACGCCTCGGGATTTACACATAGTGGAAGTGTGATTGATCTTTTGAATAAACAGAATTACTGTTGGATAAACAGAGGGGATCCAATCGCAGAATTCAAAATTAATGGAAGTTACAATAATAACGTATTGTCTAGGTTAATTGCTTCTAAAGTTCATTCTGTTTATGTTCCTAGTCCTGTTTCTGGACTTCTGTTGAACACCAAGTTAAAGGATGAAACGTTATCCTACCTCGAAGATTGGAATTCATTGAAAGCGCCTCCATTAGTTAACTTTGATGTGCTATTACCAGATGATGAACCAAAGCCCGAAACGGGGAAATACATGTATAAAAATATGTGTAATCTTGCTCGTCAAATGAGTCATTACTATTATAAAAATTCTCGGTATTGGAGCATGGAAGCTTTTTCCCCTGATATTTTGACACGTTTAATAGATGTACAGTTAAGCGTGAATCCTCTCATATTTGATGTTTTACCCAAATGGGCGGATCATTTAGATGAGGCGCGTATAAATAAGCCGGAATTAAGACCCTATATCAAGCATATTCGTGCTATTGAAAATTAATAACGGCATAGCTAGCTAACCCATAAAATAGCGACCTCTATAAGGGGGTTTGTGTAAAAGCATTGAGATTAGATAGGCATTCATCAATCAAAAGATATTTATTCAGGTAGTTGCTATCTAACTATAGTCTGCATCCGCCTGAAGACTTTTAGGAATTCAAGCATGTGTTTGTTTCCGATTGAAACCTGGGTATTGTGCATAAGGTGCAAAAATTGAACAAAACTTATCTTTTTGACTGGGGCGATACATTGATGGTCGACTTTCCAGATCAGCAAGGAAAAATGTGCAACTGGTCAAAGGTGGAAGCTGTGGCAGGGGCATATGAAACATTACAGTCGATCGCAGCCAATTCCACTATTTATGTAGCAACCAATGCGGCAGAATCAACTGCTTTAGACATTGCAGCCGCGTTCGCAAAAGTGGGACTTGCAAAGTTTATCGCTGGCTATTTTGGTCGCTTCAACCTAGGCGTAGCAAAAGGCAGCAGTGAATTCTATGTGAAAATAGCAGCCAATATAAAGCAGCAAACATCCAATATGGTGATGGTTGGTGATAGTCTAGAAAGGGATATTATTCCTGCCATAGAAGCTGGACTAGAGGCGATTTGGCTTAATCATTCTAATCAGCCAATGCCGTCTAATTTAACCTGTCGGCAAATTAAAAGCTTAGATGAACTTTGCACTTAACACCGCCTTCTAGGTATAGGATGGTGCCAAATACGTTACATATTTATTCGGCAAAGGAAAAATCGGCTCTCAACTTCAATGTGGTGGCGAAGGCTTAATGATCCACTGTTCGTTAACAACAATTGCTATTAGAATTAGGCTATAGAAAGGTGGCAGAGCGCTATGTTGTAATGAATACGGAATCAGCTTAAGCGTACGCGCTAAATGTTTTAAATACCCTAAGCGCTAATAACATGGTGGCGCTTTCATTCACATGGATTTTAACCGGCTAATTTACTGATAGTATTAATGACTTATGTTGTGAAAGTGAGCCAGAAATGCATATAAATTAGTTATATTTGAGACGTTAGTCGAGTGAAGTTTTAAATCAGCACTGGATGATCTAAAAAAGTTGTGTGAGCGTAAATTAAGTATATTTTTAGACAAAGATTACCTAATGAGATTATCCAAAGAAAGTGAATCACGAATTATTGAGATGGCGTGGGAAGATAGAACTACCTTTGAGGCGATAGAGCTACAATTTGGTTTAAATGAGTCTGAAGTGATTTCATTCATGCGCAGTCAATTAAAACTGGGGAGTTTTAAGCTTTGGCGTTCACGGGTTGCTGGACGCTCAACAAAGCATCTTAAGCGTCGAAGTTTAGATGTCTCGCGAGGTTATTGTCCTACTCAATACAAACAACGCTAAAAGTTAAATATAGTATCCATTTAAAAGTTAGTATGCCGTTCTAAGCGTCTTTATCATTTAACGGTCATACCTGGTTTTTAGTTTACGGTCTTCCTCTTATATTGGGTTTTGATTTTTAGTGAAGCCTTTGGTTATTTTACTCCTTTGCATGTAACGAAATTCAATCAATCTGCAGCCTGTTTTTCAACAGATTTAGATGGCAATTTATCTATATCTTCCCCTACATTGCGACTGTAAATCGCTGCATTCGCTTCTTTAATTGGAAAGTTAAATGAGCTCATTTAAAACACCCAAAAAAAATTAAGTATCTGTATCTTTGTGACTTATTTTAGCCAATAATTATCCGTTTTTTTATCAGCTATTATGGGTTAAAAGCTGGTATGAAAACCCCATCAGCAGATTTAATCTACAACCACATAAAGGTGTATATGAAAATAGACCTTTAAGTCGTGACTGTAATGGTCGTGGCCTGTAATGAAAGACTGCTCAGCTAAATTAAATGTTAATTACCAAGGAGAGTAGTGATGAAGTTATACTGTTTAGGACTGTTTTTTATTATCTTTGTGAGTGGTTGTTCATCTGTCCCGAATGTAAAACTAAAAAAAGAAAATTTCGAGCAATTACAGACTGTAAAACTCGAAGCTAGTCCAAATGACAATTCGATGCTATCCGCGATAAGCACCGTCGAGGTTCAATGGACAGGTGTCAGTTATCATCATTTTGGAATTGCTAGTGATGGTCTAGGAGTAAGAGAGCTTACATTACAATTTATGGATGAACACCAAATAAGTCTTAATGAGATTGTGCAGAACCAATTTATTGAAAAAGTAAACGCAGATAACTTGAAGATTCGATTTGATAGTAACTCGCAAAATAAGTTGGTTATTACACTCAATGTGGTGGTGTTAGGAATGGTTCATGGTTTTTCTGACGAGTTTAATTCTCGTTTCAATATCGCTGCACAGTTATTTGATAGCGCGGGTAACATTATCTGGTCGTATAATGCTATTCCGATTTCTCCCGTTGCACCTGGATATTCAATAAAGTTAAAAACGTTATTTTCATCGAAAGAATCAATGATGAAGTTTTTTAATGCAGCTTCAGAACCTATTGTGCAAAAACTGTATGATGATTTTAAGCGGGATCTAATGTAAACCTAACGAACTTAAAGTTTGGGCTGATTCATGGTGTGGATTTGCGGCTTAAATGTTTAACCTAAATTAAGAAAAATATGTTGCAACTTAACGAACTATTAAAAAAATTTGAAAGCCAATTGAGCGCTGGGAGTCATGATTCACCTGCGAATCAGGCGTTGACCGACGAAGCTAAAGCGTTTATGAATACGAATCCAGAGTCCAGAGTTAAACTTGGTCCTTTGGTTGGAAAATTAAAGTCTATGCCGAAGCAGAACCCTGATTTAAATTTAAATTGGGTCGCACTGTTGAATGGTTGTATTGCTATTGGGCATCGTCCAAAAGTGAAGATGCTTGAGAATATGAAGGCTTGTGGGGCTACTCACATATTCACCTTACTTTCTGAAAAAGAGGGTGCTAAAGATATAGGGCGTGCAACTGTAAAAAACGGTTTAAGCTGGTTGTGGTTGTCACTAGAGTCGGCGGAGCCGCCTGAGCCGAGTAGATTTGAAGAAATAGATGATATTTTTAACCTTTGTGTAAAGGCGCTACAAAATGGCGCTCAAATATATATCCATTGTTCTGCAGGAATTCATCGCACCGGCATGATAGCTTATGCTTTATTCCGATATGTAGGTTTAGATTCTGGCAAGTCCACATCCTTGTTACAACAATTAAGGGATGTAACCAGCGAAAATGTAGGTGAGCACAGAAAAAATTGGGGCGACACCTATGCCAATCAGTTGACAAAAGGTTGAGTCAGGCGTGATTTAATCGACGGTTTTTGAATCCAGCAAAGACGAGTGGTCGCAGTAAAGCAAAATTCTGTTGCATGCACCTCACAAGATCACTTAGCTGTTCTTATCACCTTAGGAATGGGAATTGGGTTATCAAAACGTGTTAATTATGGGGGGGTGGTTTTAAATAATAGGGAGCCTTTTAGGTGTACAAAAAGTTATTAGTTAGTTTTTATATTGGCATGTACGCAATTAATGCGACAGCAAAACAAAGTGATTTTGATGCGGTTTTACAATGTCATACCCATGCTGACACACCAGGAATGGCTGTTAGGTTAGATCAGTCTGGTAAACATATTTACAGTGGCGCGGCGGGGATCGCAAATATCGAAACAATGGAAGCGCTGCAAATAGACGATATATTTCAGATAGGCTCGGTGACTAAAACATTTACTGCTGCTGCGATTTTAAAATTATCAGAACAGAAAAAACTATCTCTACAAGACACATTAGGCCAGTTTATTGAAGATATTAATCCAGAATATAATGATTTAACTATTGATCGTGTTTTAAGTCATACTTCTGGCTTACCTGATTATTTAGCTGACCCTTCGGTAGCTATGCTTTATGACCATTACGCTGCTATCGATCAGGTTATTCAAAGAATTAGTAAGCAACCCCTTAGCGCAAAGTCCGGTCTGAAATATCGCTATTCCAATTTAGGCTATGTTTTATTGGGCAAAGTGATTGAAGTCACCTCCGGCATGCCTTATGACCAGTTCATGCTTAAAACCTTCTTTAAACCATTAAAAATGGACGATACTTTTGTTATTACTAGTGGAACATCTGCCGGAAAAGTGAAAGGTTACACCAGTAGCCGTAACCAACCCGAACACTATCTTATTCCAGAAGAAGTGACAGACAGAGCATGGAAAGTTGATCGCAGTTGGATCTATTCTGCTGGTGCTATTGCCTCGACACTCAAAGACATGAGTCTTTGGCAAAACGGATTAAAATCGGGACTGGTTATTTCCGAACAAAGTTATCAATTAATGACCAGTAACGCGCGATTGGATAATAATCAGCCTGTGAATTACGGTTATGGACTAGATGTATTCTCGATAAGTGGATTACAGAGTGTTAGTCATCAAGGTATGGTTCCGGGATTTTTTGCTTGGCATGTCTATTTTCCAAGTGAAGATTTAACCGCTACTGCTTTTACTAATATAGATAGCAAGCATCCAGGTCCAGCGTTGTTAGACATGATAGGGCTTCAATTAAAGCTTTCACCTAAGCCAATTGGTGGGGAACAAGAAGTCGATGATTTAGCGACATCTTTGGTCGGCAATTATCGGGCTCCAGATTCGAAAATTTTAACGATTTCATTCGAACAGGGGACACTTTATTCCCAATATCAAGGCGAGAATAAACGAAAGCTTATCCCACGAGAAAATGATTCATATTCCTATGAGTGCACAGAAAATTACTTTCAGTTAAGAACTGTGGAAGGAAACGCCGAACTTGTTCCGGTTTACCTGTACCAAGGGGAACAAGAAAGCTTGATTAAATTGTCAATTTAAGAAAATGATTAAGTCATTGCTTGAACATCGATGCAGCAGCCGAGTATGGCGGATATGTGGTCTTTAGCTGTAGCAGCGTATATCAATGATCATTGTTTAGGAAATACATGCCAGATTTTTTACTTTCTCAAGTGCTAGTTACATTCACTCTTACGATAGAGTGCTTTGCTATGCAACTTAAGGATAAAAATCGTCTTTTAGCGCTTTTATCCGTTAGCTGTTTGTTTAATGGTTTTCATTATCTGTTACTTGATCAACCGACTGCAGGTTATATTTTCCTGTTTTCTAGTTTTCGGTTTTTACTTTCGATCAAATGGAAATTTCAATGGATGGCAGCCGTGTCACTTGTCGTTAGTTTATTTATTACCGTTTATACGTATATTGGTTTTTTGAGTATTTTAGGGTTTGCTGCGACGGTTTTTGTTACCACAGGCTCATTTAGTCATAACGATAAGTTTTTGCGGATTATGATGATATTGGGAGGATCATTATGGCTAATACATAATATTATTTTATGGTCTCCTGTAGGTATATTAGTTGAAATCGTTTTTGTTGGCAGCAGTGCAGTGGGGTTTTATCGCTATTACATTGCCCGTAAATTAAGTAAACCCACAGTATAATCAATCACCAGTATTCAGGCCTTGTGAGATGTATTGAGTGCATTAATGACGATCATGGCTATTTAAAGTGGATTGCTAAAAATCAGAATATAGCAGCTAAAGTTAATAATTAACTTTTGCCTTGATAATTGACAACCTTTCGGTTCTCAAATAAACAAACAACAGGTTACAAGTATGAGAATTTTAACTGCGTTAACGTTGATTTTTGTTTTCACTCAAAATAGCTTGGCACAAAATTCCATCGACTCTCAAGTTGACCGCTTACATCAATATGTTGGGCATTGGGTAAGTAGCGAGCATGCCGGTACAGAAAGTATCGCCACATTTCCAGCCATTAGAATGCACAATACTTCGACTATGAATAAGCTTTCGATGCAAGTAGAAGTGCTGCAATATCAAGATGGGAAATATCTTCCCATACTGACTGAGCTGATTGGTTATGATGCTAAGAGCAAGAAAATTATTGCGTTAGGACAAAATCAGCATGGCGTTATTTTCAAAGGAATGGGGCGTTTTACATCTGAAACCAAATGGGAAATGCAAGATCTGGATATGTTGGGTAACTTTTATTTGCGAGTCGAATTTGACTTTCAAAGTCCAACCAATGTGTTACTAGAAGGTTATGATGAATCCGGTAAAAGTCTTTGGAAAACCCGCTATATTAAATCAAATCCAAAGGATAAAAATATTGGTATTCAATTGGTTTCTGTCCATCAGCAAATGTTGAAAGATCCCGAAAAAACACTGCGTGAGTTGGCTAGAATGGGTTATAGCTATGTGGAAACATTTGTTTATGAAAATGGTACTTTTTATGGCATGTCAGCAACAGAGTTTCGGGATTTAGTCGAAGGCAACGGCATACAGTTTTGGGGTTCGATGACGTTTCATGATCTCCCTGCTGCTGATGATTGGGAAGACGCGTTGGAATGGTGGTCAAAAACCATAGATGATCACGTGGCAGCAGGAGTAAAGTATTTAACAACGTCCAACAATCAACTTTCATCCATAAAAAACAAAGGTGAACTAAAACGCTATAGCGATTATTACAATGCGATAGGGAAATTATGCCGTGAAAAGGGGATCACTTTCGCTTTCCACAATCACGCTGATGAATTTAAAACTGTTGAAGGCACCCGCATTTATGATTACTTTTTGGAACATACCGATCCCGAATATGTTTATTTTCAAGCTGACATCTATTGGATGCAAGTAGCTGGTGTTGAACCCATCGATTATTTTAAAAAATATTCAGATCGATTTTTAAGTTGGCACATCAAAGATTATAAGGAATTGGGGGCAAGTGGCGAGATTGATTGGATGGCGTTATTTCATCATGCTGACTTTAACCCGCCAAAATACATGGTTGCCGAAGTGGAAGATTATTCCTACCCGCCTATGCACAGTGTGCAGTTGGCATGGGAATATTTGTACCATAGTGTATTAAAGTAAACTGCATTCCATTGTGCTTACTATTGCAGTGTTAGTGCTGCTTGATTTTATTGAAGAATCGACAGGATGAGTGTTGTGTCCCATGATGAACGAGTCTCTGAACATTATTTACATGGCGATTTGCTAAGTGCCATCGAAGCAGCGCTTTGTGCCCTGGGTAAAACCTCCGAAAATCTAACCTTAGACGATCTAGCTCCAGTCGATGAGTTCCATATCGGTGGACGTTTAGCAACAGATCATCTCATTGACCAACTTAAGTTTTCTAAGCGAAGTCACTTGTTAGATGTTGGTTGTGGTTTAGGGGGCGCTGCACGACACCTAGCTTCTAAACATGAAAGCCGCGTTACCGGGATAGATTTAACATCGGAATATGTCGAAACAGGAAATGCCTTGAGTGGCTGGTTGAATCTTGACGAATATATTAGGCTTTATCACGGAAGTGCTTTATCAATGCCGTTTCAAGATAATATGTTCGATGGCGGTTATATGCTGCATGTTGGAATGAATATAGAGAATAAAACATCGTTATTCTGTGAAATATATCGTGTGTTGAAACCTGGCTCAGCTTTTGGGGTGTATGATGTTATGCGTCAAAACGATGGTGAACTGATCTATCCAGTCCCGTGGGCGACTGAAAGTAGTAACAGTAAATTATCCACTCCAAGCCAATACAAAAAGGCCTTAAGTGGTGCTGGCTTTGCGGTTTCAAGTGTAAATAATCGGGTCGATTTTGCCCTTGACTTTTTTAGGCAGCTACGAGCAAAAACACAGTCTAGTAGCGATACTTCACCGTTAGGACTACATATTTTGATGCAGGACAACACGGCACTTAAAATGAAAAATATGATTGAAAATATTACTAATGGGCTCGTTGCTCCCGTTGAAATTATTGCTAAAAAGGTTTGAGGTTTATAACAAAAAAGCTGCAAGTAAGAAGTGATCAAGCGTTTAAAATTTGTGATTATATATCTGTAGAAACATAATCAGGTCAACGATTTGGGTTTTCAGTTGAAGCCATAACTGTTGTAGGATAATTAAATTGAATGAATTTAAAATTTCATCGAATCCCAACGATTTAGATATAGAGGTGATTCACTCTTTTATGTCTAAAACTTCGTGGGCTAAAAATATTCCCCTTGAAACCTTTAAAAAGTCGATTACGAATTCGTTAGTATTTGGCGCATATAACCAGTTGGGCGAGCAGGTGGGGTTTGCTCGTGTTATTACCGATAAAGCAACATTTGCGTATCTTGGAGATGTGTTCGTAGCAGAATTATATCGCGGTTTGGGGATCAGCAAATTACTTATGCAAGCTGTAGTGTCCCATCCAGACTTGCAAGGTTTACGTCGTTTTATGTTAGCAACAAGTGATGCTCATGGTCTGTATTCTCAATTTGGGTTTCAAAGCCTAGAAAACCCCGACATAATTATGCAAATTTGGCAGCCTAATATCTATGATTAGAGTAGGAGCTAAGCCATCGGTTGAGTAACGTTTTTACAACTTATGCTAGGCTTTGCAAATTTAATACGTACGCAGAAGCTAACACCTAGGGTGATAGAGATAGTTTGCAGTTAATCATGCGTGATAGATCAAATTATTATTAGGGATTGAAGGACATGAAAAGATATTTTGGAGGGTTAGTCGTAATTGCTTGTTTAAGCTTTGCGTTGCCAGTTTTCGCTGACAGTACCGTCAAATTTAATAAAGAGTTAGATGGGTTTGAATATCCATTTGACGTACATACTTTTATTTTCAATTCGCAAAATCAAGAACTGAAAATGCGCTATATGGATGTGGGCAACAAAGACGCAGAAAAGGTCATAGTGCTGTTACATGGTAAAAACTTCTCCGGTTACTACTGGGAGAAAGTGGCGAACGATCTGGTGAAGCAAGATTACCGAGTAATTATTCCCGATCAGATTGGTTTTGGTAAGTCATCTAAACCCAATTATTATCAGTATAGTTTTGCTCAACTGGGTTTAAATACTAAGTCGTTGTTGGATAGTTTGAAGATTGGAAAGTATGACATTGTAGGTCATTCTATGGGCGGAATGTTAGCAGTGACCTTTGCTGTAAATTACACTGATTCAGTGAACAAACTCATCCTAATTAACCCTATTGGACTTGAAAATTATAGTGAATACGTAGAATTTAAAGATATAAATTTCTTTTATGCAAGAGAGCTCAAAACGACCTTGGCTGGGGCAATAAATTATCAAAAAAATAATTACTATGACGGCAAATGGTCAACTGAATATGAAAAGTTACTTGTTCCCTTAGCAGGAATGTTAGCCGGTGACGATTGGCAAATTGTTGCTTGGAACAATGCATTGACCTATGGGCCCATATTTTCTGAAAATATTGTCGCTAAGTTTCCTCAAATCCAAAATAAGACCTTTTTGATTATCGGCACACGCGATAAGACGGGGCCTGGTCGAGGTTGGCTAAAATCTGGAGTCACTAGAAAATTAGGTGAATATACTAAACTTGGTAAACAGGCTCACAGCATAATCAAGGATTCGGTTTTGTTTGAGTTAGAAGGGTTAGGGCACATGCCACATTTTGAAGATTACCCAGCCTTTATTGAGGCGTTTCACAAAGCGCTTGAGCAATAATAGAGAATTAATTTTGATTAACCCTAATCCGCATTAGGCACTAGTGACGAGCGCCTTGTAACGTATCTGTAGCCAAAAAAGAATGAACATTGGCTACATCGCGGCTTATATCTTGGCTTTGCTGCGGCTGATGTTCAATTTTCCCGAAACGTCTGTAAATTAGATAACACTGTTAATTTTTGTGCCGAAGGTAGACCAATTACGCCACAATGGGCATGCGCTTACGCGATGACTTATCAGCAATTCGATTTCATTGTTAATACTAGAAAGTTTAAGAAAAATAATCTTTGTGATTATTTAGTCTACGCTTTATAGAACGCAAGAAAACAGGTTAGACGTTTAACTGTAGGTTTGCGGCAGAATGAGTTAATCAGTTTACATAATTAAAATTATGCTGTTGTGTCTAAAAGTCAGTCGGTAACCGTATATTATTACCAATTTGTTATTATTATTTTAAATTTGGTAATGACATATGGTTTTAGATCTCCTACAATGGTTTGATCATTTGGTAATGACATTGCATATGTGATTTTTAAATTTGCTAATTGGTGTGAATGGTAGAGTTTCAAAATTGGCTATAATTAGTCAGGATATTTTTGCAAAAGGCTAACCTTTAATTTACGTATTTATTTATTCGTAATTGTTAGATAAGCAAACATCTATTTGAGTAAATTCCATTTTTTAATCACCGATTGAGTCATTCAAGAACAGCAATATTGATAGCTGTTCTACATTTGCTTAAATTTTAACAGGTGTATATTCTTTTATACTCAACTTTACATACCAAAACTCCAGGAGTTAGAAATGACAAAACCAGTAATCGGTTTCATCGGCCTCGGTCTGATGGGCGGCAATATGGTAGAAAATTTGCAGAAAAAAGGCTACGAGCCAATTGTAATGGATCTGAATAAAGATGCTGTTGCAGCAGTTGTTGCACGAGGCGGAAAAGCCGCAACTTCTGCAGCTGAATTAGCTGCAGCAAGTGATATCATCATGCTTGCCCTTACTACCTCTGAAATTGTCGAGAAAGTTGTTTACGGCGAAGACGGTATCCTTGCAGGCATTAAAGAAGGTGCTGTATTGATTGATTTCGGAACATCGATTCCGGCTTCTACTCGTAAGATTGGTGCTGATCTTGCCAAGAAAGGTGCGGGCATGGTTGATGCTCCTTTAGGTCGTACTCCAGCTCACGCTAAAGACGGTCTTCTAAATATCATGGCTTCTGGAGATAAAGCTACGTTTGACAAAGTTAAACCAGTGCTTGACCAACAAGGCGAAAATGTCTTTTATCTTGGTGCACTAGGTGCCGGTCATACTACTAAACTAATTAACAACTTCATGGGTATGACAACGGTTTGTACTATGTCACAAGCTTTTGCTGTAGCTGATCGTGCAGGTGTTGACCGTCAACAATTGTTCGACATCATGTCTACTGGTCCATCTAATTCACCATTTATGCAATTCTGTAAGAATTACGCTGTTGATGGTGTAAGTGATTTAGGTTTTTCTATTGCTAATGCAAATAAAGATCTAGGTTATTTCCTTAAGATGGTTGAAGATCTTGGTACACGTGCTGAAATTGCTGAAGGTACTTCTCATAACCTTCAAGCTGCATTCGATGAAGGCATGGGTAACGGTAACGTTCCAGAAATCTTCGATTACTTCCTTAAGTTGGAAAAGTAATAAAGATTTAATTGGAGCCAAGCATAACGCTTGGTTCCATTAAATAAGTACCCTCATATTAGCTGCGGTCACTGTGTAATCAGGCTGAGCTAGTATGGTTTGAATCCGATAACTAAATCGTTGAATATGTGTTTGTAGTTTGCTTGTCAGCTCTCACTTTTCATCAGTTTAATTATCGGATTTTTTGTATGTGGCGAACAAAGAATCCAATTGAAGTGAGTGTTGGTATAATTATTAGCAAATGTCTTTGCTATTTTTCATATAAATTTCAACCTCATGTTGTTTGTTTACCTAAAAACGTACCGGCAGTGTTGAGCTGTGCTGCAGAGCTATAAGCCGCAAATGCTTACAATTACCTCTATTGCTGCCTTTTAGATTTAGCCGTAAACTTGCATAACAATGGTAAATTTGAAGGTACATGGTTATCTGGTCTAGTCTGCAAAAACGAGCGATAATAGGACTGTTTTTACTGTCAATTTTAGGACTCTTGCTCTTCGCTTTTTATTGGAATGAAGCCCGTAAAGAGGTGGTTTTTCTGTGTGCTAATTTTAGCCAAGGAGTGAGCAAAACTAGTGTCTTGAGGCAGCTCAAAACAGTTAATCTTTCGAGCTTTACAATGCAGAAAACTACAAGCGGAGATTTAATAGTATTAAGCAGTGTGTTTAATTTTGAAATTTACCAATGTGTTATTGAAATAGATTCAAATGGACAAGTACACAGGGCGCAAATCAAATAGAATATAGTCCTACTTTGTTTTTAATATTCCCGTTTTACCTACATATTCATTAATTAGGACTCAAATTGCTTTCTGACTTAAATTTTTCGTTGCAGATAACCACACCTATATTCTTTATCATTGGCTTGGGCTTTTTATTCAAACGCATTGGTTGGTTGAATGATGATTTTGCCAAAATGGGGTCCGCTTTAGTATTTAAAGTCACCTTACCGTGTTTGCTTTTCACAAAACTATCAATGACTGATTTTACGCAAGGTTTACCCACTGCATTGGTGATTTACGGCTTTATTGCGACCCTAGTTTTGTTTCTGTTTCTGGACGTTTTCGCCACACGATTTATTTCTGAACGAGCGGATAAAGGCGTATTTGTGCAAGGTGCGTTTAGAAGTAACATGGGGATTATTAGTTTAGCTTTTGTGGTCAGCGCATATGGCGAAGACACGCTAGCTATTGCGTCAATCTATTTGGCGGTAATAACCATATTGTTTAACGTCTTGTCAGTGGTGACGTTGTCGCGACACATGCATCAAAATGGCTCAAATGGGTTCGCTTCTATTTTCCTCAATATTGGTAAAAACCCGTTAATTATCTCTATTGTTTTAGGTGTGGCTGTTTCACTGTTGAATGTGCCTGTGCCTGAAATAGCGCTGCATACAGGTGAATACTTCGCTGGTATGACGCTGCCATTGGCTTTGTTATGTGCCGGAGCGTCTATTCGAATCAAGGAATTCCATTCTTCCTCGGTACTTTATTGGTCATCCGCTATGAAGTTAATAGTGCTTCCTTTGGTGATAACACTAGGTGGCGTTCTTATTGGGTTTAGAGGTGAGGAGCTTGGTGTCTTGTACCTTATGTGTGCGTCCCCCACAGCAGCGGCCAGTTATCCAATGGTACAAGCTATGCACGGTAATCATTACTTGGCTGCCGCCATCATTGCGGTGACCAGCATAGGCTCAATGTTAACCACTACTTTAGGTATATTTTTATTGAAAGTATTTGAATTAATTTAGGTGTTAACTGCTGGATTTTAGATGCTCAGCGGCTAATTGAAATTAACATGAGACTAGAGATTGAAGGATGATTTAATGGGTCTAACAACTGATAAACTATACAAGTTTAATTTTTATGTCTCCCAATGCTACCGAACAACAGGGTAGAAATTCGTCATCATCAATGTAGGCTAAAGGATCTGTCGTGTAGTCAATGTCACCATCTATTAGTTTACTTCTGCAAGCACCGCAAAATCCCTCTCGACAATGATAGTGAACTTCGATATTGCGCTTTTCCAAGCTTTCTAAAATAGTGTCTGATTGGTCTGTGAGGATAGGGGGGTGATCACCGTCAATGGTGATCACGTATTGTTTCTTCTCGGACATTAAAGATCGAAGTCGTCAAAGTCACTGGCATTTACTTCAGCGTCAATTTGACCGACCAAGTAAGAGCTTATTTCTGATTCTTGTGGGGCAACTTGTACGTTGTCAGAGTTGAGATAATTATTCATCCAAGGTAACGGATTGCTGGTGATATCAAAAGGTTGACCCATGCCAATAGCCGACATGCGATGATTGGCAATATATTCAACATATTGACACAATATTTCTTCATTCAAGCCAATCATTGAGCCTTGTGCAAATAAATATCCAGCCCATTGTTTTTCTTGTTCAACAGCTTGCATAAATATTTCTTTAGCTTGGTCTTTTAACTCTTCCGCTATTTCTGCCATTTCAGGATCATCTTTGCCTTTTTGCCAAAGATTAAGAATATGCTGTGTCGAGGTTAAGTGTAGATTTTCATCTCGTGCAATAAGACGAATAATTTTCGAATTACCTTCCATTAACTCGCGCTCGGCAAATGCAAATGTACAAGCAAAGGAAACATAGAAACGTATTGCTTCTAAAGCATTGACAGAGTTCATACACAAATACAGTTTTTTCTTTAATTCACGCATAGTGATGGTGTAAGCAACTCCATCAACTGTGTGTACACCTTCACCCTGGGTTTGCCAAAGTTGAGTATAGAAAATCAAGTCATCATAGTATTTTGATATATCACCTGCTCTTTGCTTGATTTGCTCATTGACAACAATATCATCAAAGATAGCGCTAGGATCGGTAAACAGGTTACGCAAAATGTGTGTGTAAGAACGTGAATGTATGGTTTCGAAAAATGACCATGTTTCTGTCCACGTTTCTAATTCAGGTAACGAAATAATCGGAAGAAATGCAATATTTGGGCTTCTTCCTTGAACCGAATCTAACAATGTTTGATATTTTAAATTGGAAATAAAGATATGTTTTTCAGAGTCACTTAAAGACTGGAAATCAACCCGGTCTTTACTGACGTCAACTTCTTCTGGACGCCAGAAAAAACTAATTTGTTTTTCAATTAATTTTTCAAAAATACTGTGTTTTTGCTGGTCGTATCGAGCAACATTCACTGGATTGCCGAAAAACATAGGTTCCAATAAAGGATTCGTTGGTTTTTGATTAAAAGTGGTGTATTTCATTTACCGTCAGTACTCTGTGAGGTTTAACACTGGGTGGCGCGCAATACGCCACCAAACTTGGTTTTTGGTTTAGATCTTACATGCACCACCGGCACAATCATCATCTTCTTCCAAGACAACTTCTTGAGCCAAAGGTGTAGCGACTTCTTTTTTCAATTCAAGTTGTGAAGTGTCAGAAGCGCCATCTCGTGTATTGTGGTAATACAAGGTTTTAATACCCAATTTATAAGTGGTTAATAAGTCTTTTAACAACAATTTCATAGGTACTTTTCCACCTTCGTATTTACCAGGATCGTAACTCGTATTGGCAGAAATCGTTTGATCGATAAATTTTTGCATGATGGCGCATAATTGCAGGTAACCATCGTTGGAATTGATATCCCAAAGCAATTCGTATTGCTCCTTCAATCTATCGTATTCAGGTACCACTTGTTTGAGTACGCCATCTTTTGAGGATTTAATACTAATATGCCCACGAGGTGGCTCTATACCATTTGTCGCATTGGATATCTGTGAAGACGTTTCTGACGGCATTAATGCTGATAACGTACTGTTTCGCAGCCCGTGTTCAACAATTTCTTTACGCAAGGATTCCCAGTCGTAATGAAGTGGCTCGTCACATACCTTATCTAAATCTTTTTTGTAGGTATCAATGGGCAATATACCTTGTGAATAGGTGGTTTCATTGAACTTAGGACAAGCACCTTTTTCTTTAGCTAGGTTATTTGAAGCTTTAAGAAGATAATACTGCATGGCTTCAAAGGTTCTGTGTATTAGCGCATTACCACTTCCATCTGAGTATTTTTTGCCATTTTTAGCCAAGTAGTAAGCAAAGTTAATGACACCTATACCCAAGGTTCTTCTATCAATTGACGCACGGTATGCAGCAGGGACTGGGTAATCTTGATAGTCTAACAAGCTATCCAGTGCGCGTACCGCTAAGTCAGCCATTTCTTCGAATTCGTCAAGGCTTTCAATTGCGCCGAGATTAAATGCAGATAAGGTACAAAGTGCGATTTCGCCATTTTCGTCGTTAATGTGCTGCAAAGGTTTGGTTGGAAGGGCAATCTCCAAACACAAGTTGCTTTGTCTAACCGGTGCAAGTTTCGGATTAAATGGACTGTGAGTATTACAGTGATCAACATTTTGCAGATAAATACGCCCTGTACTTGCACGCTCTTGCATAAATAAACTAAATAACTCTACTGCTCTGATTTTCTTTTTACGAATAGAATCATCTTGTTCGTACTTAACATATAAAGCTTCGAACTCATCTTGATCCGCAAAGAAGGCATCATAAAGCCCTGGTACATCGGAGGGGCTGAACAGCGTGATATGTTGATCCTTGATCATGCGTGTGTACATAAGTTTATTAAACTGAACACCGTAATCGAGATGTCTAACTCGATTTTCTTCAACACCACGGTTATTTTTAAGTACCAATAAAGATTCTACTTCTAAGTGCCATACCGGATAAAATAAGGTTGCTGCGCCGCCTCGAACACCACCTTGAGAGCAACTTTTCACCGCGGTTTGGAAGTATTTATAAAATGGGATACAACCGGTGTGGTAAGCCTCACCACCGCGAATTTCACTGCCTAGAGCACGAATACGCCCAGCATTTACGCCGATACCAGCTCGTTGACTAACGTATTTTACGATCGCGCTGGCAGTCGCGTTGATCGAATCTAGGCTGTCGCCAGCTTCTATCAATACACAAGAACTAAATTGACGGGTAGGGGTTCTAACGCCCGACATAATTGGCGTAGGCAAAGAAATTTTAAATAATGATGTGGCATCATAGAAACGTTTTACATAATCTAAACGTGTGTCTTTTGGATAGTTAGCGAACAAACACGCTGCCACTAAAATATACAAAAATTGGGCACTTTCGTAGATTTCACCGGTCACGCGATTCTGAACTAAATATTTGCCTTCCAGTTGTTTAACTGCTGCATAACTGAAGTTCATGTCGCGCCAATGATCCATATATTGATTTAGTTCATTCAGCTCTTGCTCTGAGTAGTCTTCTAAAATGTGTTGGTCATATTTTCCCTTAGCAACCATCTCTTTTACGTGAGTAAGCAAAGTAGGTGGTTCAAACTGACCATAGGCTTTTTTACGCAGATGGAAAACGGCTAAACGAGCTGCAAGATATTGATAATCAGGTGTATCAGTAGAAATTAAGTCTGCTGCTGATTTGATCAAGGTCTCATGAATGTCTTCGGTTTTGATACCATCATAAAATTGAATGTGAGCTTTGATTTCAACTTGAGAAACTGAAACATTTTTTAGGCCTTTGGCCGCCCAAGTTATGACTTTGTGAATTTTGTCCAAATTTAAGACTTCACGTTCACCATCGCGTTTCGTGACATTTAGAGAGTTATTCATGTATTTGATAGCCGTATAAGATAATTAGCGCCCCATGCTCTGAAAAATAAAATTTAACGAACACATTGTTTTTGTATATTAACGTTTTAAATTCTAGCCACACTTCATGGAGTAAATTGATCGCATTGAAAAGCGTTTACTTCCGGTTATTTTTTAGAATAGTTAGAAAAAATGTGACGAGCACAAGATAGAGGTGTTTACCTCTATTTGCAACCCAATATGTGGTGGTTTTATCGCCAAAAAAACTCAACCAATTGATATGTTAGTATTGACTAACTTAGAAGCTGCATTAGCGAATGAGTTAAGCCGAATGCAAGCAAATTTTAGATTAAATTAAAAAGTTAAATTATTTTTGAAGGACAAAATCTATTTTTAGAATATCACGATATATAGTGTTTAAAATCTCAACTGTCACTATATCTGGTATTCTTTATGCTTCCCCCTGTTCATTTATGAAATGTGAGAGTGACATAAATTTGATGAATTTTGTGCCTAGGTTAGATCGTGTAACTGACTGAACTGACTTATCTCAAAGTCTGCTTTCCAATTAACCACTTCTTGTTGATCTTTAATGTAACCATAGAGCGCCGCGACACTAACCATATTTGCGTTACGGGCGGCTTCAATATCTCTAAGCGCGTCACCAACATATAAGGTATTTTGTGGATTCACTTCAAGCACTCTGGCGGCTTCTAAAAGCGGCAGAGGATGAGGTTTACGTTTAATATAAGTGTCGCCACTGATGATAATCCCGCAACTTTGCATAATTGGGAAGTGGGTCAGTAATTGCGTGGTTAAAAATCCAGGCTTGTTAGTGACAATCCCCCAAGGAATAGCATTTTGATTCAGAAACTCTAAGCTATCCTCAACCCCTTCAAAGCAGGTTGTATCAACACAAACATTCTGTTCGTAATGGTCAAGAAGCATTTGTCTGCATTTCTGCAACGCTTGCTTTGACAGGGCTTCAAAATCCTCTGCAAACCCCAATTTTAACAAACCAAGGGCACCGTCTGATGCAACACAGCGGTATTCCTGAGGCTGGCAGGCTGGGCGATCATAATGGGCAAGCACATGATTAAGGGCATTACCCAAATCAGCCGCGGTGTCTAACAAGGTGCCATCCAAATCAAATAAAATGCCAGCGTACTTGTCATTAAATAAATTGTTTTTCGAGACCATCTTTACACTTCACTTTTCTGGCAATGCACAATGTAATTTACATCAACGTTTTGTTCAGAAAGGTAATACTGTTTGGAAAAGGGGTTCATATGCAAACCTGTCATGTGTTTAGTGATTAAATCTGTGCTATCGACCCAACTTAATAATTCAGAGGGTTGGATAAACTTCTCATACTCATGGGTGCCCTTAGGAACCAGGTTCAACACTTTTTCTGCGCCGACAATAGCCATCAAATAGGATTTCAGGTTTCGATTCAATGTGGAGAAAAACACATCACCGCCAGGCTTAACTAACGTAGCGCAAGCTCGTACAATTGAGGCCGGATCTGGCACATGCTCTAACATCTCAAGGCAAGTCACGATGTCAAATTGATTGGCATGCTGCTCAGCCATTTGTTCTGCAGTGATTTGTTGGTAGCTTACTTTTACACCGGATTCTAAACCGTGAAGTCGCGCTACTTCTAAGGATTCAGAAGCCATATCAATACCGGTAACTTGTGCTCCTTGCTTAGCTAAATACTCTGATAAAATACCGCCGCCGCATCCAACATCAATAATGCTTTTGTCAAACACCCCGTTAGTCCGTTGCTGAATGTAATCTGCTCTAAGCGGATTAATTTCATGCAAAGGCTTAAATTCACCTTCTAAATCCCACCACCTAGACGCTAAAGCCGAAAACTTATCTATTTCTGCAGCGTCTACGTTTTGATTGGTCATTGTTCACTCCTTTTTCATCTGTTTGCTATTATAAGCTGTCATTAATTTAGATAACCAGACCTTTATACCCGAAGATATGCTAAATAATTGTTTGATTGCACACTATATAAGCTAATCACGGCTATTTATTTTGTTTTCTCGGTGGTAGAATCTACAGTCGATTTAGAACCCACTATAACTATAAGTGAAGTCGAACTTTTCAAACTGACTTGACCAGTTTCATCAGTAGATTCAGATAATAATTTAGGGACAAGGCTGTATATGACAGACAATGCCAACGAAATTCTCCCCATTAATATAGAGGAAGAACTTAAAAATTCTTACCTCGACTATGCAATGAGTGTCATTGTTGGACGTGCACTACCGGATGTGCGTGATGGGTTAAAACCTGTTCACCGCCGCGTATTGTTCGCCATGAATGAGTTGAAAAACGATTATAATAAACCGTACAAAAAATCCGCTCGTGTAGTAGGTGACGTGATTGGTAAATATCACCCTCACGGTGATACTGCTGTTTACGACACCATTGTTCGTATGGCGCAGCCATTTTCCTTGCGATATATGCTAGTTGACGGCCAAGGTAACTTTGGTTCTGTTGACGGTGACTCCGCAGCTGCGATGCGTTATACCGAAGTGAGAATGGCTAAAATAGCCCATGAACTTCTCGCCGATTTAGAAAAAGAAACCGTTGATTTTGTACCTAACTATGACGGTACAGAACATATTCCAGACGTACTACCCACCCGCGTACCTAACTTATTAGTTAACGGTTCTTCAGGTATTGCGGTAGGTATGGCGACTAATATTCCACCGCATAACTTAACTGAAGTTGTGAATGGCTGTATCGCACTTATCGATAATCCCGATATGACCATCGAAGAAATCATGACGCACATTCCAGGTCCTGATTTCCCAACTGCAGCATTAATCAGTGGTCGTAAAGGCATTGATGATGCGTATCGCACAGGTCGCGGTAAAATCTACATGCGCGCACGCGCTGAGATTGAAACTGAAGATAGCGGTAAAGAAACCATTATCGTGCACGAAATTCCTTACCAAGTTAACAAAGCAAGGTTAATTGAAAAAATTGCTGAACTGGTAAAAGAAAAGAAAATAGAAGGTATATCTGCTTTACGTGACGAGTCTGATAAAGACGGTATGCGTATTGTTGTTGAAGTGAAACGCAATGAATCAGCAGAAGTACTGTTAAACCATTTATATGCTCAAACACAGTTACAAACTGTATTTGGTATTAATATGGTAGCCTTGGATAACAACCAGCCTCGCGTATTTAATCTAAAAGACATTTTAGAAGCCTTTGTTCTGCATCGCAGAGAAGTGGTTACCCGTCGTACGGTTTATGAGTTGAAAAAAGCCCGTGACCGTGCCCATATCCTTGAAGGTTTAGCGATTGCCCTGGTTAATATCGATGAAATCATCGAGTTAATTAAAGCCTCGCAAAGTCCAAGTGACGCTAAAGCATCTTTGGTCGCTCGTGGATGGGCGTTAGGTGATGTGGCTGAAATGCTAGCTCGCGCTGGTGATGATGCGGCTCGTCCTGATTGGCTTGAACCTCAATTCGGTATTTCCGAAGGCGAATATTTCTTAACTGAGCAGCAAGCTCAGGCAATTTTGGACTTACGTCTACATAAACTAACAGGTTTAGAACACGACAAAATCTTAGCTGAATATAAAGATCTATTAGACGTTATCGCTGAACTATTACGCATTTTGTCTAGTTCAGAACGTTTGATGGAAGTGATCAGAGAAGAGCTTGAGTTAATTCGTGACGAATATGGTGATGAAAGACGCACTGAAATTACCGCCGCTACACACGACATCGACATGGAAGATCTTATCGAACGTGAAGATGTAGTAGTGACACTTTCTCGTGAAGGTTACGTGAAGTATCAGAAACTTTCTGATTACGAAGCGCAGCGACGTGGTGGTAAAGGTAAATCTGCGACTAAAATGAAGAACGAAGACTTCATTGAAAAGTTATTGGTTGCTAATACCCACGACCATATTTTGTGCTTCTCAACCCGTGGCCGCTTATATTGGTTGAAAGTATATCAATTACCATTCGCTAGTCGTAACGCTCGTGGACGTCCAATCGTTAATATTCTTCCACTAGAAGAAGGTGAACGTATTACTGCTATTTTACCAATTCAAGAATTTGAAGAAGGTAAATATGTATTGATGGCTACGGCAAACGGTACAGTTAAAAAGACCGCACTTTCTCAATATTCACGTCCTCGTTCAAACGGTATCATTGCGGTCAACTTAAACGAAGGTGATGAATTAATTGGCGTTGATATTACAGACGGTGAAAGCGACATTATGTTGTTCTCAGATGCAGGTAAAGTAGTTCGTTTTAACGAAAAACAACGTGATTCTGAAACCGGTGAAGTAAAACGTGACCCTGAAACAGGTGAAGAGTTGTTAGCGCTGCGTCCAATGGGCAGAACGGCCACAGGTGTTCGCGGTATCCGATTGCAAGAAGGCCAAAAAGTGGTTTCACTGATTGTACCTAAAGGTGACGGCGCGATTTTAACCGCAACTGAGAATGGTTTCGGGAAACGTACTCCTATTGCTGACTACCCAGCTAAGAGCCGTGCAACACAAGGTGTTGTATCTATCAAGGTTTCTGAGCGTAATGGTGCAGTAGTTGGTGCAGTGCAAGTGTTCGAAGGTCAAGAAATTATGTTGATCAGTGACCAAGGTACTTTGGTTAGAACACGTGTTGATGAAGTCTCTACCGTGGGCAGAAATACTCAAGGTGTCAGACTAATCCGTACTGGCAAAGACGAACATGTAGTGGGCTTACAGAAGATAGAAGAGATTGAAGCAGAAGATTTAGAGCTATTAGAAGGCGAAGATGCAGATGCAGTAGAAGCTGAACAAGCTGAAGTTGCAGACGATGACGCTGGACAACCAGACTCTGACGCTACTGAGTAGAATCTTAAACGCTAGTTTTTAATCATACTTAAAACGAGTGGCTTATTCCGCTCGTTTTTTTTCGGGAGAAAATCAAATTATGGCAGTTACTTATAATTTCAGTGCAGGTCCTGCGATGTTACCTACTGATGTTATGTTGCGAGCACAACAAGAGTTTATCAATTGGCAAGATCAAGGGTGCTCGGTGATGGAAATGAGCCATCGCAGCAAAGCTTATATAGAGGTTGCTGAGCGTGCCACTCATAATTTGCGCAAGCTACTGGCAGTTCCTGATGATTATCAAATACTATTTACCCATGGCGGCGGAAGAGGGCAGTTTTCAGCTGTACCCTTGAATCTATCTGCAGTGGGTGACCATGCTGATCATTTGGTCACCGGCTCTTGGTCTAAAGGTGCGGTTAATGAAGCGCAAAACTATTTAACTGCTGATGTCGTGGGTGGCGTAGAAGTGGTAGACGGCATAACGCAAGTGCAATCCCAAAGTAATTGGCAGTTAAACGATAAAGCGGCGTACTTTCATTACTGTCCTAATGAAACAGTCGAAGGTATTGAAATAAACGAAGTGCCTGATACTCAAGGGGTACCTATTGTCGCTGATATGTCGTCGAATATTCTGTCCAAACAAATTGACGTCAATAACTATGCAGTTATATACGGTGGAGCGCAAAAGAACATTGGTCCTTCGGGATTGTCTGTGGTCATTGTGCATAACAGCATGTTAGACAAAGCTCGTGTGGAAACCCCTTCCATTCTTAATTACGGTTTGATCGCAAAACACGACTCTATGTACAACACGCCGCCAACATTTGCTTGGTATTTGGCTGGGTTAGTATTTGAGTGGTTGCTTGATATGGGCGGTGTTGCTGAGATTGAAAAGCGTAATAAACAAAAGTCTGATCTGTTGTATAGCGCGATAGATAGCAACGATTTTTATTCAAACAGCGTGGCTGTACAAAATCGTTCGCGCATGAATGTGCCGTTTCATTTAGCCAATACAAAATTAGATGCTTTATTCTTAGAAGAGTCCGAAGCTGCTGGTTTGAAAGCATTAAAAGGTCACCGAATTGTTGGTGGGATGCGTGCCAGTATATACAACGCGATGCCAATCGAAGGGGTAAAAGCGTTGATAGACTTTATGAATGATTTTGCTAAAAGGAACGGATAAAACATGCAACAACTAAGACTTGAGCCTATTTCCAAAGTACAAGGTACGGTGAATGTTCCAGGCTCAAAGAGTTTATCTAATCGCGCTCTTTTATTGGCAGCTTTAGCAAAAGGTGAAACCACGCTAACTAATTTACTCGATAGCGATGATATCCGGCATATGCTGGATGCATTGAGCCTGTTGGGAGTTGCTTATCAACTTAGTGACGATAAAACTCAGTGTATTGTCCAAGGTAATAATGGTGTCTTCAATACCGATAGTAAGATAGAAATGTTTTTAGGTAATGCAGGCACAGCTATGCGTCCGTTGTGCGCAGCACTAGCTGCCTCAAATGGCGAATACGTTCTTACCGGTGAACCTCGTATGGAGGAGCGTCCAATTGGTGCATTGGTTGATGCGCTATCTCAGGCTGGCGCTGAAATAAGCTACCTAAAAAGTGATGGATATCCACCGTTACATATTAAAGGGAAAGCTCTTTCAGGTGGCAAAATCCAAGTCGATGGCAGTGTGTCTAGTCAGTTTTTAACCGCAGTACTTATGGCTGCACCGTTATTTTCTGATGACAGTCAAATTGATATTATTGGCGAATTGGTCTCTAAACCTTATATTGATATTACCCTAGATACCATGGCCAAGTTTGGGGTTACCGTTGAAAATGACAACTATCAGAGTTTTAAAATAACAGGTAATCAAACTTATCAATCGCCAGGCACATTTTTGGTGGAAGGTGATGCTTCATCAGCGTCTTACTTTTTAGCCGCCGGTGCTATCAAGGGCGGCACGGTAAAAGTGACAGGTGTGGGCGCTAAAAGTATTCAAGGTGATATTAAATTTGCGGATGTGCTTTCCGCTATGGGCGCAAAAGTGACTTGGGGTGATGACTTTATCGAAGTTACAGGAGCACCATTAACTGCCATTGATATGGACATGAATCATATTCCCGATGCCGCTATGACAATCGCGACTACAGCATTGTTTGCCACTGGCACCACCAAAATGACGAATATTTATAATTGGCGGGTTAAAGAGACTGACCGTTTAGCAGCAATGGCTACTGAACTGCGCAAATTAGGTGCAGAAGTAAAAGAAGGTCATGACTTTATTGAGGTTACTGCTCCGGCAAAACTACAAGAAGCGGAAATTGATACTTACAATGACCATCGTGTGGCTATGTGCTTTTCACTCGTTGCTTTAAGCGATACTGCTGTGGTGATAAATGATCCAAGTTGTACGGCTAAAACGTTCCCAGACTACTTTGAACGATTTGCCAGCATTAGTGACTAATATTTTCTAGTTGCCAGAATCAGAGATGGCTAGTGTCATCTCTTGGTTATCTTTATTATTAAACGAAATGTTAAAATTATGTTTAAAATCAATGTGTTAATTGCTAATTAGATAGCTTGCATTGCTTATGTTTCGTTAACGAGTATAATTCCGCCCGATTTTTAACTCAGCTCAGGAGAGCACATGCAAGTATCACCAGTCATCACTATCGATGGTCCTAGCGGTGCAGGAAAGGGAACAGTGAGCGCGTTATTGGCCAAAACACTAGGCTGGAACTTCCTTGATAGTGGCGCGATATATCGTGTTTTAGCGATTGCCGCAATCCATCATCAAATTGAACCTGACGATGAAGATGCTCTGCTTCCTCTAGCCAGTAGTCTAGATGTTAACTTCAATACCACTAACAAAGACAGTAAAGTCATCCTTGAAGGCGAAGATGTAACCCATGAAATTCGCACTGAAGAGGTAGGCAGTATTGCTTCTAAAGTAGCTTCTTTACCGCGTATTCGCGAAGCATTATTAAGACGTCAACGTGCTTTTCGAGAAGAGCCAGGTTTAGTTGCCGATGGTCGTGATATGGGAACCGTAGTATTTCCTAACGCAGAAGCCAAAATATTCCTAACGGCTAGCGCAGATGAAAGGGCCCAGAGACGATACAATCAGTTGAAAGATAAGGGGCATGATGTTAATATTGCGCGCCTTTTAACCGATATCAAAGCAAGAGACGAGCGAGATGCTAACCGAAGTGTTGCTCCGTTGGTACCTGCTGATGACGCATTAGTGCTTGATTCTACACACTTAAATGTAGAGCAAGTTCTTGAAAAGGTTAAAGAATTTGTTGGTTCAAAACTTAGTGTCCAATGCGCTCTTTAATTGCTCTACCCGCCAGATAACGGATTAATCTGGTTATGAACAACAACCCCACGTTAATCGGATTTTTCGTGGATACACTTAAAAGTAACTATTAAAGTAATCTATGACTGAAAATTTTGCTGATTTATTTGAAGAAAGTTTAAAAGAACTTGAAACACGTCCTGGTGCCATCGTTAAAGGTACTATCGTATCAATTGATAAAGACATTGTTCTTGTTGATGCAGGTCTTAAATCTGAAAGCGCAATTCCCGTAGAGCAATTCAAAAACGCTGAAGGCGTCCTTGAAGTAGCTATTGGCGACACAGTAGATGTTGCTTTAGACGCGGTTGAAGACGGTTTTGGTGAGACTATTCTATCCAGAGAAAAAGCTAAGCGTCATGAAGCTTGGGTAGAACTTGAAAAAGCTTACGAAGAAAAAGAAACCATCATTGGTGTTATCAATGGCAAAGTCAAAGGTGGCTTTACTGTTGAAGTGAATACAGTGCGCGCATTCTTGCCTGGTTCATTGGTTGATGTTCGCCCAGTTCGCGACACAACTCACCTTGAAGGTAAAGAATTAGAATTTAAAGTTATCAAGTTAGATGCTAAACGTAACAACGTTGTAGTTTCTCGTCGTGCTGTTATCGAAGCTGAAAGCAGTGCAGAACGTGATCAAATACTTGCTAACCTTGAAGAAGGCCATGAAGTTAAAGGTATCGTTAAGAACCTTACTGACTACGGTGCATTCGTTGACCTAGGCGGTGTAGACGGTCTACTTCACATTACTGATATGGCTTGGAAACGCGTTAAGCACCCAAGTGAAATCGTTAACGTTGGTGACGAAATTAACGTTAAAGTATTGAAGTTCGACAAAGAGAAGTCTCGTGTTTCTCTTGGTATGAAACAAATGGGCAGCGATCCTTGGCAAGAAATTGCTAACCGTTACCCTGAAGGTTCTAAATTATCAGGTGCGGTTACTAACCTTACTGACTACGGTTGTTTTGTTGAAATCGAAGACGGTGTTGAAGGTTTGGTTCACGTTTCTGAAATGGATTGGACTAACAAAAACATCCACCCATCTAAGGTTGTTAACCTAGGTGATGTTGTTGAAGTTATGGTTCTTGAAATTGACGAAGAACGTCGTCGTATTTCTCTAGGTCTTAAGCAATGTAAAGCTAACCCTTGGGAAGAATTTGCTAAGTCTCACGAGAAGAACGATAAAGTTAGCGGTAAGATCAAATCTATCACTGACTTCGGTATCTTCATCGGTCTTGACGGCGGCATCGACGGACTAGTTCACTTGTCTGACATTTCTTGGAATAAGACTGGCGAAGACGCTGTTCGTGAATACAAGAAAGGTGATGAAATCTCAGCTGTGGTATTGCAAGTCGACCCAGAGCGCGAGCGTATTTCACTAGGTGTTAAACAGATTGAAGAAGATCCGTTCAATAAGTATCTGACAGATAACAAGAAAGGTGCTATCGTTACTGGTAAGGTTACCGCTGTAGACGCTAAAGGTGTTACGGTTAACTTGGCAGAAGAAGTAGATGGTTACGTTCGTGTTGGTGATTTGACAGTTGAACGTTTAGAAGATGCTTCTGAAGTTGTTAATGTAGGTGATGATCTTGAAGCCAAATTTATGGGCGTAGATCGTAAGAACCGTATCGTTAACTTGTCGGTTAAAGCGAAAGACCAAGCAGACGAGAAAGAAGCTATCGAAAAAGTAAATCAACAGCCAGATGATGCTGGATTTGCTAACGCGATGGCCGAAGCATTCAAAGCTGCTAAAGGCGAAGAATAAAACTTATGCTCAGGCACTTGAACCAAAGTGCCTGATTGTCAGTCTCATCGGTAAAGTATTTTTGATTAACGGAGATTTCTAATGACTAAATCAGAACTTATTGAAAGGCTCGCCGATAAAGCTCGTCACGTTCCTGCTAAGGATGTTGAGTCTGCAATTAAAGAAATGCTAGAGCAAATGGCGCAAACCCTTCAAAAGGGTGATCGCATAGAGATACGTGGCTTTGGTAGTTTTTCGTTGCATTTTCGTGCTCCTCGCGTTGGCCGTAACCCTAAAACAGGTGAAACGGTTAAACTGGAAGGTAAATACGTTCCTCACTTTAAACCTGGTAAGGAATTGCGTGAACGTGTTAACGAAGGTCTGGCACATTAAGATTATTTTATATTAAAAAAACGGCACTCTTTTTAGAGTGCCGTTTTTGTTTGGGTGACAACTAGGTACATAGTTTTGTACTATAAGCTTTGATACCGCTTAATAAGCGTTTTTCCTTAACAATTTGAGGTTTAAGATTGAAAATATTCCTGATCGTTATCATTTTCATTATTATCATGCTGGTAGCATCACTTTTAGGTGCAAAAAATGATCAAGCCGTGATGTTTGATTATTTAATGGGTTCCATGGAAATGCGCCTCTCAATTTTATTAATGTCTTTTTTTGCTGCCGGCGTAATATTTAGCTCGTTAGTTTTCACACTTGTTTGGCTTAAATTAAAATGGCGCATCAATCGGTTACAGAAACGTAATCGCACAACTGACATTGCAAGTAGTTAATCTGGATGCTTGAATTACTTTTTTTATTACTTCCTGTTGCTGCTGGTTATGGTTATGTCATGGGACGCAATAGCGTCCGTCAAGCACAGCGCAAACAATCCAGTATTCTCTCTCGACATTACTTTAAAGGTTTAAACTTTTTATTGTCTGATCAACCAGATAAAGCGGTTGATACATTAATGAAAATGATGAGCTTAGACAGTGATACCGTTGAAACTCATATAGCTATGGGAAATTTCTTCAGACATCGTGGTGAGTTAGATCGTGCTATTCGTGTGCACCAGAATTTGGTTAGTAAACAAGAATTGTCCGAATCACAAAATAGACAAGCGCTACGAGAACTTGGTAAAGATTATATGATGGCGGGCTTTTTAGAGCGCGCCGAAAATGCCTTTTTAGAATTATTGGACAGTGATAAACATTTCCTAGACGCCCAACAGCATCTATTTAGCATCTATCAAACTACAAAAGAGTGGGATAGAGCGATAGAGCTTGGTGAGCGTATGATGGATTGTCACGGTGATAGCGATGAATTGTGTATACGTATTTCTCATTTTTATTGTGAACAAGCATTAAAAATGATCAAACAAGAGAAATATGAAACAGCTGAAAAATCGCTACAAAAAGCAATTGCGGCTTATGAACACGGGGTAAGGCCTTGGTTGATTTTAGGCGATCTATCCATTCAACAGGGTGATTATCAAAAAGCCTTCGATTATTTAAAAGAAGTGCCGGTTCGCGACATCAGTTGGTTTAGCGAAGCAGTACCTAAACTAGAACAATGTGCTGAGAAGCTCAATAATGATGCTCAATTAGAAGCGGTTTTAGATTTATATTGGCAGCAATGTGCGACTTCGTATTTAGCAAAAGTGAAATTGTTAGCTAAAAAAGAGAATACTGAGACTGCGGAAACGGTATTGTTCGACCAATTAAAAAAAACGCCAACTATGAAAGGCTTCAAAACCCTGATGGGATTTTTTATTGAAGACGAAGTCGACGATAAAACCCGTGAGAGTCTGACAATGGTTAAAGGATTGGTAGAAGAACAAATTAAAATGCGGCCAAAGTATCGTTGTTTGAGTTGCGGTTTTTCCGGACGTCAAATACATTGGTTGTGTCCATCATGTAAGAAATGGGGTGTGGTAAAACCAATTAAAGGGTTAGACGGAGAATAGTCGATTTATGAGTGATACAAGAGTCATAGTTGCATTAGATTTTGATAACAGGGCCAAAGCATTAAATTTAGTTAGCCAACTTGATAGTAATTTATGCAAATTAAAGATCGGTAAAGAAATGTTTACCTATTTTGGTCCTGAGTTTGTAAAGGAATTAGTTAACAGGGGGTTTGATGTTTTTCTAGATCTTAAATTCCATGACATTCCAAACACTGTCGGCAAAGCATGTTTGGCAGCGGCCGACTTGGGAGTATGGATGTTAAATGTGCATGCTTCCGGTGGTCCTAAAATGATGGAAAACGCCAAAACTCAACTAGCTACACTAGGGGCGGACCAACCTAAACTGATAGCAGTGACAGTGCTCACCAGTATGGAACAGAGTCAACTTAATGCAATTGGAATAAAAGATTCTCCTGAGCAACAGGTTTTAAGACTGGCTAAGTTGACAAAAAATTGTGGGTTAGATGGGGTAGTGTGTTCCGCACAAGAAGCCCCGATTCTGAGAAGCTCCTTAGATAAAGATTTTCTATTGGTTACTCCCGGTATTCGACCTTTAGGGTCTGATAAAGGTGACCAACAGCGAGTGATGACACCTCCTGAAGCAATATTAGCAGGGGTTAATTACATGGTTATTGGCCGACCAATTACTCAGGCTGCCGATCCTCTAAGAGCGTTATTGGATATTAATCTATCAGTTGCTTAGAGTAATTAAATTAGAAACAATAAAAAAGCTGCTTTAAAAGCAGCTTTTTTGTGTGTGACGTGTAATAGTCAATATTACATTTCTAGTGCTGCACGTGCGTCCATATATTCTAGATTTAACTCTTTACCTAAGGCGTCAACCACTGCTTTATATGTCACTTTGCCTTTATGGACATTCAATCCATTTAACAAGTGAACATCATCAAGCATTGCTTGTTTTGGTCCTTTATTGGCTAATGCCAAACCGAAAGGTAGTGTTGCATTATTCAATGCCATAGTTGATGTTCTTGCTACGCCACCGGGCATATTAGCAACGCAGTAATGGACAACACCATCAACGATGTAGACAGGATCTTGATGAGTTGTAGCTTTTGAGGTTGCAAAACAGCCACCTTGATCTATTGCCACATCAACCACAACTGAACCCTCTTTCATGTTAGCAATATGTTCTTTGCTAAGTAGTTTAGGTGCTGCCGCTCCTGGAATTAATACTGCTCCAACGACCAAATCGGCTTTTGACGAATAGTAATCTATTGCATCTATGGTTGAATAGACGGTTTTCACTTGGTTAGCAAAAATATCGTCTAATTCGCGTAAACGAGTTAATGAACGATCTAAAATTGTGACATCAGCACCAAGGCCAATTGCCATTTTGGCAGCATTAGTGCCCACAACACCACCACCAATTACTAGTACTTTACCTGGAGCTACGCCTGGAACACCACCAAGTAGTGTGCCGCTACCACCTTGTGCTTTTTCAAGATAATGAGCGCCTGCTTGTACAGACATTCTGCCAGCAACTTCACTCATCGGAGCCAAAAGAGGTAAACCGTTTCTATTGTCTGTAACCGTTTCATAGGCGATACAGGTTGCGCTAGATGCAACTAATAGCTCAGTTTGCGTTGGGTCAGGTGCTAGATGCAAGTAAGTATAAAGGGTCTGGCCTTCACGAAGCATTTTACATTCGTTAGGTTGTGGCTCTTTTACTTTCACAATCATTTCTGCACGGGCAAATATTTCTTCTGCTGTGTCAATAATTACCGCACCAGCAGCAATATATTGATCATTATCAAACCCTATTGAAGCGCCAGCATTGTTTTCTATCAGTACTTCGTGGCCATGTGTGACAAACTCTTTTGTCGCAGCAGGTGTTAACCCAACACGGTACTCATGATTTTTAATTTCCTTAGGAACTCCAATTAGCATTTTTAACCCAACCTTTTGAATTGCAAGAATAGGCACGCAGTATATGCGACATTAAAAAAACTTTTGTTCTGTTTTTATGCGTTATGCAGTATATTATACTGATAAATTAATGATCTGCGGTTTTAAATAATGCTGGTAAAAACCCCAAAACACCTCGACAGAATCGATCGTAACATCCTGATTGAATTACAAAAAAATGGAAAAATTTCAAATGTCGATTTGGCTAAATCCGTTGGATTAAGCGCCAGCCCCTGTCTAGAAAGGGTTAAGCGTTTAGAACAACAAGGGTATATCACAGGTTATTACGCACAACTTGATCCACAAAAGTTAGGCGCTGCAATGTTAGTTTTTGTGGAAATTACGTTAAGCAAAACCAGTGTGGATATTTTCGAAGAATTTTCTACGGCGGTGAGAAAACATGATGATATTCAAGAATGCCATCTAGTTTCTGGCAACTTTGATTTTTTACTTAAAGCTAGAGTCGCGGATATGTCTAGTTATCGAAAATTACTAGGGGATACATTATTGCGTTTACCTGGTGTCAGCGAATCACGAACTTATGTGGTTATGGAAGAAGTTAAGCATACTGCTCAAATTAAAATCAATCTGAAGTAAATAGCACTCAATGGGAGAGCATTAACTAGGATTTTGGCACTGTCACTGGTAAGGTATGGGTAGAAAAATAATACCTAGAATTGAATTATAGTTTTATGGCGCGTCTATCTGGAATACAACGAATAATGGAAGTGGGCATGATTTTATCATGTGCCTTCGCATTTTTTATTCTGCTTGCTTTAGCATCTTTTAATAGTGCTGACCCGAGTTGGTCTCAGGCTGGATTTCAAGGAAATATCCATAATTGGGTAGGGCCTATAGGTGCTTGGTTTGCCGATGTGCTATTTTTTAGTTTTGGCCGCTTCGCGTATATTTTGCCGTTTATAATAGCCTTTACTGGCTGGTTTTTATTTCAGCAAGTTAAACGCATTGAACAAATTGATTATTTAACGATTGGCTTACGTATTATTGGCTCAATATTATTTTTAGTGGGTATTTCAGGTATTTTGAGTATCAACTTTGATGATATTTTCCATTTTTCTGCCGGTGGTATGATTGGAGACGTAATCAGTAGTTCGTTAATTCCTTACTTTAGTTTAGTTGGTACTACATTACTGTTACTGTGCTTTTTGTTGACGGGGATAACCTTGGTCACTGGCATTTCCTTAGTGACGGTCGTCGATAAGTTAGGTGAAATTACTATTTTGTCGGGATTGTTTTTATATCGCACTCCAAAACTAATTCAACAAAGTCCTATTGCAAGGTTAACTTTTAAATCAGCTAGCAATGAAACAAGTGATAATGACGTAGAGATCACTACATTTAAGGCCGCTGAACGAGCCACTCCCATAGAGCCAACGATTACTATTCCTGAAGAAATATTTGAACAACCTAAACCTGAGCCTAAACCCAGTATTTTGTCGGTGTCTGAGCTTAAAAAGAAAATAACCGGTAAAAAAGAAAAACAAAACACCGAGCAACCAGAACCGTTTAAGGCAGAGCCCACGGCTGATATTCAAGCTGAAACTATACCTAAACAAACACAAAACACCACGGCACCTCATTTAAATGGCAATGCAAAACCAGTAGGGGAGGTCGATGATTCTTTAGGCCCGTTACCTTCATTTGACTTGTTAGAACGTGCTGACAAAGTTAAAAACCCCATTACCCAAGAAGAATTGGATATAGTTTCCCGCCTAGTGGAAGAAAAATTATTAGATTTTAATATTGAAGCTAAAGTAGTGGGGGTTTTTCCAGGTCCGGTTATTACGCGCTTTGAGTTAGACCTTGCACCTGGCGTGAAAGTAAGTCGAATTACCGCATTATCTAAAGATTTAGCTCGTGCTATGTCGGCAATGTCCGTTCGGGTGGTTGAAGTTATCCCCGGCAAATCAGTTATTGGATTAGAGTTGCCGAACAAAAATAGAGACATGGTACGTTTAAGTGAGGTTATCGCATGCCAAGCTTTCCAAGGCAACGATTCGCCACTGACTATGGTGTTAGGTGCCGATATATCGGGTAAACCTGTGATTGTGGACTTAGCTAAAATGCCACATTTATTAGTTGCAGGTACCACAGGGTCCGGTAAGTCGGTAGGGGTCAACGTGATGATCCTCAGTTTGTTGTACAAATCATCTCCAGAAGATGTGCGTATGATAATGATTGATCCTAAGATGCTAGAGCTCTCGGTCTATGAAGGCATCCCGCATTTGTTGTCTGAAGTGGTAACTGACATGAAAGAAGCGGCGAATGCATTAAGATGGTGTGTAGGCGAGATGGAACGTCGTTATCGATTGATGTCAGCTTTAGGAGTTAGAAATCTTAAAGGCTACAACGCGAAAATTAAACAAGCTATCGAAGACGGACAACCTATCAAAGATCCACTGTGGCGATTCGAAGAAAGTATGGAAACCGTTGCCCCCGATTTAGAAAAATTGCCAGCCATTGTCGTTGTCGTTGATGAATTTGCCGACATGATGATGATTGTTGGGAAAAAAGTGGAAGAACTGATTGCTCGAATCGCGCAAAAGGCGAGGGCAGCAGGAATTCACTTAGTGCTTGCCACACAGCGTCCTTCAGTGGATGTTATTACTGGACTAATTAAAGCCAATATTCCCACCCGTATTGCCTTTCAGGTGTCGTCGAAAATTGATTCTCGTACCATCTTAGATCAACAAGGAGCAGAGTCGTTGTTGGGAATGGGTGATATGTTGTATTTACCTCCTGGCACAGGCGTACCCACACGGGTGCACGGAGCCTTTGTTGATGATCACGAAGTACATGCCGTGGTTGCAGATTGGAAGAAACGGGGCGAACCTAATTATATTGATGAAATACTCAATGGTGAAAGCAGTGCAGAAGTTTTGCTGCCTGGAGAGCAACCAGAGGGAGCCGATCAGGAATTTGATGCGTTTTACGATGAAGCCGTGGCGTTTATTACTGAATCTAGACGGGCATCTGTTTCCAGTGTGCAGCGAAAATTCAGAATTGGTTACAATCGCGCAGCAAGATTAGTTGAACAAATGGAACAAAGTGGCGTCGTAAGTGCTGCGGGTCACAATGGTACTCGTGAAGTTTTAGCACCACCGCCACCAAAGGATTAATCAAAATGAGAAGTAAATTAATCAAGTCATACTGCGTATTTGTTGGAATTTTGATGCTTTCGAGTATCAGCGTCGCTCATGGGAACCAAGGCGATAGTCCAGATGCCAGTGAAAATTTAAAACAGAAATTACTATCGTTAAAAACCTTTACTGCTGCATTCGAACAAAAAGTTACTGATGGACAGGGGGAACTAGTGCAAGAATCCTCCGGTCAAATGACATTGAAACAACCCAACTTAATGATTTGGCAGGTGAATTCTCCTGATGAAAACCTGATGGTCGCTGATGGCACAACACTATGGTATTCAGACCCTTTTGTTGAACAAGTAACAGCGATTAACCAAGCCGATTCTGTGTCCAACAACCCCATCGTATTATTGACCAATCCAAGCAATGAGCAGTGGTCAGAATTTACTATTACTTACGCTGATAATGATGTGTACAGTATTATTGCAATATCGCCAGAATCGCAAATTAGCGAATTAAAATTAAAATTTGAAAATAATCAGCTGAGTCAGTTGAGTTTTATCGATCGCCAACAACAAACCAGCCAGTTAACTTTCTCAGATGTAAAACAGAATATTAATATCGGTGATGAACAATTCGTTTTTACCATTCCCGATGGTTTTGATTTGGACGATCAACGCTAAAAATGGAATTGGATTTTAACGATACTCCCTCATTTGAACCTTTAGCGGCCAAAATGCGGCCCAAAACGGTTGACCAATACGTTGGTCAACAACACATTATCGGTCCGAATAAACCGTTACGAAAATCATTAGAGAACGGCAATTGTCATTCAATGATTCTGTGGGGGCCACCAGGTACCGGTAAGACAACGTTAGCCGAGATTATTGCTAGCCATTGTGACGCTCACATTGAACGCATTTCTGCGGTTACCTCAGGGGTCAAAGACATCCGCAGTGCAATTGAAGTCGCCAAGCAGCATGCCGCGGTAAAAAGCAAACGTACCATATTGTTTGTAGACGAGGTCCATCGTTTCAACAAAGCTCAGCAGGATGCGTTTTTGCCTTTTATTGAAGACGGTACTGTGACATTTATTGGTGCGACCACAGAAAACCCTTCTTTTGAACTAAATAATGCGTTGTTGTCTCGTGCCCGAGTCTATGTTCTACAAGCATTAAGTCATCAAGACCTACAACAGGTTATAGAACAGGCTTTGAAAGACAAAGTGAATGGTTTAGGCAATCAAACGATTCAAATTGATGCAGTTGCTCAAAAACGCTTAATAGAATTGGCTGGCGGCGACGCTCGTCGATTGCTCAATTATTTAGAACTAAGCGTGGATTTTGCGCAAGAGGGCATTGTTGATATTGAAACCGTCGCTCAAGCTGTGGGAGAAAAAGTCTCACAATTTGATAAAGGAGGAGATCTATTTTATGACATGTTGTCTGCGTTTCATAAATCCGTTCGAGGATCTTCTGCTGATGGTGCTTTGTATTGGTACGCCAGAATATTAACCGCCGGTGGCGACGCATTAGCAGTAGCAAGGCGACTTTTAGCGATATCCACTGAAGATATTGGCAATGCCGATCCCAGGGCCATGCAGGTTTGCCTAAATGCATGGGATATTTACCATAGGGTGGGTGCAGCGGAAGGCGAAAGAGCCATTGCGCAAGCCACTATTTATTGTGCTTGTGCTGCAAAAAGTAACGCCGTTTACACCGCATTCAAAGCGGCCATGGCTGATGTAAAAGACAAGCCTGATTATCCAGTACCGGCACATTTACGGAATGCTCCTACTAAGATAATGGCTGATTTGGGGTACGGCAAAGATTATCGTTATGCCCACAATGAACCCCACGCATATGCTGCCGGTGAAAATTATTTTCCTGAAGAAATGCCGGATACTGAGTATTATCAACCAGTTGAACGTGGACTTGAGACAAAAATTAAGGCTAAATTACGTTTCCTAAAAGATTTAGATGGTAAACAGTAAAAGGGCAATTAATGACGCACAGTATCGCTATTTATAGTTATATCGCTGCAGGTGGGGCAGTTGGTGCGTGCATGCGCTTTTTTCTTTCACAAATGATGCTGCAATGGTTTGGTAAAGGCTTTCCTTTTGGTACACTGCTGGTCAATGTGGTTGGTTCGTTTTTTCTTGGTTTGGTGTACGCGTTAATTGAACACGGCCAAATAGAAATAGTGTTATGGCGAACTGCAATTGGTATCGGTTTACTCGGTGCTTTTACTACCTTCTCAACGTTCTCTGTGGATACTTTGTTGCTTATGCAGCAAGGGCTTTGGTTGAAAGGGATCTTAAATATCTTTTTAAATATAACCTGTTGCTTGATGGCAGCATGGTTAGGAACGCAATTGGTTAAAGGTTAAGAATTAACAAATGTTAGATCCAAAATACTTACGTAACGATATAAACGCAACCGCCGAAAAATTAAAAAGTCGTGGTTTCACCCTTGATGTAGAAGCATTTAATGCATTGGAAGAACGTCGAAAAGCGTTGCAAATGCATACCCAAGAATTGCAAAACGAGCGTAACGTTCGTTCCAAATCTATTGGTAAAGCGAAAGCATCTGGTCAAGATATCGCTCCGCTGTTAGCTGAAGTGGGAAAATTAGGCGACGATCTTGATGCAGCAAAATCTGAGTTAGCTGAATTGCTAGAAGAAATTGCCGCTTGGTCTCAAGGGATTCCAAACCTGCCTGATGAATCCGTTCCTGTCGGAAGCAATGAAGACCAAAATGTGGAAGTCAGTCGTTGGGGAACACCACGAGAGTTCGATTTTGAGGTGAATGATCACGTAGATGTGGCGGAAAAACTGGCTAAAGGCTTAGACTTTGAAACTGGGGTGAAACTTTCTGGTTCGCGTTTTGTTGTGATGCGTGGACAAATAGCTCGCTTAAACCGAGCGTTAACTCAGTTTATGTTAGATTTGCACACTACTGAGCATGGTTATACTGAAATGTACGTACCATACTTAGTTAACGAAGCAAGTATGTTCGGCACCGGACAATTTCCTAAGTTTAAAGAAGATGCATTTCATACTATGCCGGCCACTGAAGAGGGGCAGGGCTTGTCCCTAATTCCTACCGCAGAGGTGCCTTTAACGAACACCGCTCGCGATGAAATCTTCAGTGCCAATGAATTACCTATAAAGTTAACAGCGCATACTCCGTGTTTTCGAAGTGAAGCGGGTTCATATGGTAGAGATACCAAAGGGTTAATTCGAAATCATCAATTCGATAAAGTTGAAATGGTGCAGTTAGTCAAGGCGGAAGATTCATTTGATGCGTTGGAAGAGTTGACAGGTCACGCTGAGAAAGTGCTGCAATTGCTAGAGTTGCCTTATCGTAAAATGTTGCTGTGTACTGGCGATATGGGATTCGGTTCTTGTAAAACCTATGATTTAGAAGTGTGGTTACCAGCACAGAATACCTATCGTGAAATTTCTTCGTGTTCTAATATGTTGGATTTCCAAGCGCGTAGAATGCAGGCCAGATATCGTAATCCTGAAACTAATAAGCCAGAGTTATTGCATACCCTAAATGGTTCTGGTTTAGCCGTAGGACGAACGCTGGTAGCGATTCTAGAGAATTATCAGCAGCAAGATGGCTCAGTGACCATTCCTAAAGTGTTAATTCCTTATATGAATGGCGTTGAAGTAATCACCGTTAGCTAATAGTTCAGAATGCAGTATGATTCATGCTGCATTCTCTTTTTAGCCAATTTGATTACAAACACTTTGCTGGTTTTGGCAGCCCAGCAATCTTGGTAGCTTGTTTAGCGGGACCTTTAGGAAATAAACGCTGTAAGTAGCGACTATTGCCTTTTTCAGGACCATATTCGTTGGCCATGGCTTTTACTAATGCGCGAATGGCAGGGCTGGTGTTAAATTCCAAATAAAAGTTCCGCACAAATGTCACTACTTGCCAGCGATTTTCGTCTAATTCGATATTCTCTTTAGCTGCAATGACTTCGGCTAATTCAGGCTCCCAATCATCTACAGATAATAGGTACCCCATTTTATCAGTGGCAATTTTTTTATTGTTAAACTCGATGTAATGTTCCATTTATTCTACTACCAAGATATTAAGTTATCGTAATCAAGTGTTAAGGCGACAAAACTATTATAGTCAATCATGAGAATTGGAAATTCGTTACACTGGATACCTCTAGCTATGCAGTCAGGTTCAAGGGCATGCAGATTTTTTGTGCGCTGCGATAGTTGCTCACAGATAGGAGCTGAATTTAATGCATAGACTGCGTCTTGCATCAATAATATGCCGTCATTAGCATCGATACGTGACAGCGCATTTTCTAGATTAGTATTGGAAAATGGACTTACTGAAAATTTATGTAGGATCATGACAAAGTAATTATGTTATCGGATTTTTGAAGCTGGGCATTTAACTCTGAAGGCGTTAATAGCTGACAACTTACATTTAACTGAGCTTTATCAAGCCCCCGTTTTTCTAAACTTTCTTTACACACAAAAATATTTTCAACATCATAAAACTCAAAAGCACCGAAGCTTTTTGCAAAATGCTTATGCTCTAACTCTCCTGGATTTTGATTTGTAAGTAACTGAAACACGCCATCATCAATAAAGAATACGCTGACGAATTGGCCAAAACTTGCTGATGCTAAAACTAAATCCACCGACTCTTGTCCAGCATTGTTGTTCATTGGTCCGGTTTGATTAATGATTGCCAGAGACTTCAAAATTGAATACTCCTGTCACTTTCATTCAGCATGCTAACTAGCTCGCCAATACCCACGGATTGAAAAGGAGGATTAAGATTGAATAGAGCAGGTGTGTCATTTTGTAGCGCGTCTTGTTCACTTAAAATTCCCCGTCGATTGGCTGCTGTTACACACACTTGCAAAGGAATAGCGTGTTTATCTGCTAATTCACACCATTTAGGGTAAATTGCTAATTCATCAGAAAGCATTGTTTGAAATGAATTGGCAAGCTCTACACCTGATTGGTAAAAGAAAACGCCAGAGATACTATGTCCATCTTCGATCGCGGCTTGAACAAAACGATAGGCACTGTAGCAGTCCTGAGATTCAAGTGGGGAAGAAGTAACTATTATGCAGAAGCTAGCCAAATAAATGATCCCATATTAACGGTGACATTAGTTGCCACATAAAAAAACACCCCAGCAAAGCTGAGGTGTTTTAGCATATCAAAAAATATTAATCGTCGCCGCCAAAAGCACCTAGTAAGTGCAAAATTGACGTGAATAAGTTATAGATGTTTAAGTACATTGAAACAGTCGCGCGAATGTAATTCGTTTCACCACCATTAACAATTCTACTTGTATCAAATAAAATTAGTCCAGACATGATGAACACAATGGCTGCGCTAATGGCTAAACTTAGTACTGGTATACCTAAGAAAAGGTTAGCAAGACTCGCTACTACAGCAACGATTAAACCTACCATCAAAAAACCACCCATAAAGGAAAAATCTTTCTTGGTAGTTAATACATAAGCTGATAAACCAAAAAATACTAACGCAGTAGTACCTAAAGCTTGCATTATTAGTGCTGGGCCACCAGGGAATGCTAAATAATAGTTAAGCATTGGCCCTAAAGAGCCACCTAATAAACCAGTAAAAGCAAAAACAAACAAAATTCCACTTGAGCTGTTTTCAACTTTATTTAAGAAAAATATCATTACCAAAGCTGCCAGACTCATAATCATTGCTGCGCCTTGGCCAAGCCCCATGGCCATTGCTGCGCCTGCACAAACTGCACTAAACGCTAATGTCATTGCTAACAACATGTAAGTATTGCGGAGAACCTTATTGGTTTCCAATACTGACGGGCGAGAACCAACCCTGTCTACATGAGCATAACGATCTTGATCCATAAAAAACCTCCAATAGGCATATAAAAGTGAGTGACTTAGCAAATTGCTATAGTATTGTTTAATTAGTCTATTTGTATGGTGTTTGGTTCACTTTTTCAAGTATTATCGTATCAACTCTTTGTAACAAGCCATATATTGTCGAAATAGCGAACAAATCGGACAAAGAAAGAGCGTTTGAATAAAAATTTGCGTTATCCTCTTTACAAGCTGCAAAAAGGTCATTAATATTCGCCCCACTTCGGAAGCGCAGAACAATTTAGCTCTAAAGCAAATAGTTCAATTCGCTAAAGAAGTACAAAATTCGGATAGCTGGCAGAGCTCGGTTTAATGCACCTGACTTGAAATCAGACGTACGGTCAAACGTACCGGGGGTTCGAATCCCTCGCTATCCGCCACATTAAAAAACCCGCACTTGTTGCGGGTTTTTGCTTTTTTGTCCTCGCAGAAATGAAATGCGGGGCTAAAGCCTGCGCTTACAACACAGCGTAGCATGGCCTTTAGGCCATGGGTGTTAAATTGGCAATCGCGGGGCTAAAGCCACCGCCTGCAACACACCGTAGCATGGCCTTTAGGCCATGGATGTTAAATTGCTACTCGCGGGGCTAAAGCCAGCGCCTACAACGAACCGTAGCATGGCCTTTAGGCCATGGATGTTAAATTGGCAATCGCGGGGCTAAAGCCACCGCCTACAACACACCGTAGCATGGCCTTTAGGCCATGGGTGTTAAATTGGCAATCGCGGGGCTAAAGCCTGCGCCTACAACGAGCCGTAGCATGGCCTTTAGGCCATGGGTGTTAAATTGGTAATCGCGGGGCTAAAGCCACCGCCTACAGCGAGCAAAAACATATCTCCTACTTATTTTCGTTTTTAAGTTTCAAATTAACCCTATACAGGTTATTTTTAATCCCGCTATAATTGCTCTTTATATGTTTCCTCAAAGGGATTTTAGGATTTAGCTAGAAGTTTGTAATTAATATTTGTCGAACTATGTATCTAAGAAGACAAATATTAATTACAAAGTCTGATGAATATAGTGCTGTAGATTGATTTTGGGGTAAGCTTTGATAAAACTACTTTTAGTAGATGACCACGAATTGGTGAGAACCGGTATCCGTCGCATTCTTGAAGATGTTGCTGATTTTAAAGTTGTTGGTGAAGTCAATAATGGTGAGGAAGCGATTAAGTTTTGCCGCAACTCTCCACCTGATATTGTGCTTATGGACATGAATATGCCAGGTATTGGCGGGTTAGAAGCAACGAAGCAAATTATTCATTATGCCCAAGATTCAAAAGTAATAGTGGTTTCTGTGCATACCGAAAACCCGATTCCTGCAAGAGTGATGCAATTAGGCGCATACGGCTACATCACTAAAGGTACTGAACCGCAGGAAATGGTCATTGCTATCCGTAAAGTTTCTTCTGGTCAACGTTATATCGCGCCTGAAATTGCCCAGCAAATTGCCATAGGTCAATTAAACCTTAATGATACTAACCCTTTTGATCAGTTATCTCGTAGGGAACTGGAGATTACTATTATGCTTACCAAAGGGAGCCGAGTGCCAGATATTGCAAACAAATTAAATATTAGTGCCAAAACGGTTAATACTTACCGCTATCGAATGTTTGAAAAATTGAAAGTTGGGTCAGATGTGGAATTAACCCATTTAGCCCTGCGTCATAATTTAATCGATAGTAATCAACTATAAAAAATTGGCATGATGGATAAAGCAGTTCCTTTTGATCACAAAGGCTTTCTAAAAAATCTCACTTCAAAACCCGGTGTCTACCGGATGTATAATGATAAAAACGACGTTATTTATGTTGGTAAAGCGAAAAATTTAAAAAAGCGTGTATCGAGTTATTTTAGAACCAACGTCGACAGTATCAAAACACAGTCGTTGGTCAGGCAAATTGCAGACATGGATGTGACTGTTGTACACAGTGAAACGGAAGCATTCATTCTTGAAAATAACTTCATCAAGAAATATAAACCTCGATACAACGTTGTTTTACGTGATGATAAGTCTTACCCCTTTATTTTCCTCTCCGAACATAGACATCCTCGTTTAGCATTGCATCGCGGATCAAAAAAGTTAAAAGGCTCTTATTTTGGACCATACCCAAGTGCTTGGGCAGTCCGAGAAAGTCTTAGGACTATGCAAAAGCTTTTTCCGATTAGGCAGTGTGAAGACAGCTATTATCGAGCGAGAAGCCGTCCTTGTTTGCAGTATCAATTAAAACGTTGTGCAGGTCCTTGTGTGGAAGGTTTGGTGACGGACGAGGAGTACACTGAACAAATTAATCTTGCGACTATGTTTTTGAAAGGCAAAAATCAGCAAGTTATTGAAAGTCTGGTGAATAAAATGGAGCAAGCCAGTAAAGAGTTGCGTTTTGAATCTGCCGGCCGCTATCGCGATCAAATTAGTGCCTTGAATAAAGTTCAAGAGCAACAGTGGGTGAGTGGCAACGAACAAGAGATGGATGTGTTAGGTTTTGTTTATCGTAACGGAATAGCCAGTATTCAAGGCTTATTTATCCGTGACAATAAGTTGTTAGGTAGTAAAAGCTTTTTTCCAAAAGTACCTAGCCAAACGACAGAAATGGAAATCTTACAATCTTTCGTTTTACAGTTCTATTTAGCTGGCAACAAAACCATCCCCAAACAAATTGTTATGCCAATGGGGTTAGAAGATGAAGACGCGATTACAAAACTGTTAAGTGCTGAAGCTGGATACAAGGTTAAATTTTACAAAGGTGCCAGAGACGAGAAAAAACGTTATTTACAACTGGCCATCACCAACGCTGAGAACGCATTAGAAGCTAAACAGAATCAACAAAAATCTATGTTTGCTCGTTATTTGGAGTTGGAAAAGGTATTGGAGTTCGAGCAACCGATTCAACGAATGGAATGTTTCGATATCAGCCATACATCTGGCCAGCAAACTGTTGCCTCTTGTGTAGTGTTTAATCGTGACGGACCATTTAAAACAGATTATCGTCGCTATAATATTGAAGGTATCACCCCTGGGGATGACTACGCTGCTATGGCGCAGGCATTGAGCCGACGCTATAAACAACCTACTGACGAATCTAAAATTCCAGATATCGTTTTTATTGATGGTGGTAAAGGCCAATTAGCCCAAGCAGAAGCGCATTTTGAAAATTGGAAAGCCCCTAAAAAACCATTGTTAATTGGTGTGGCTAAAGGAACGAGTCGAAAACCTGGGTTAGAGACGCTTATTCTTGCTGGGAATCATGATACTATACCCTTGTCCGCCGATTCCCCAGCACTACATTTGATTCAACATATTCGAGATGAATCCCATCGTTTTGCTATCACCGGTCACCGACAACAGCGTCAAAAAGCTAAGCGCACCTCCGTATTAGAGTCAGTTCCCGGAGTGGGTGCTAAGCGGCGACAAAGTTTATTAAAGTACATGGGGGGAATCCACGGCGTCTTGCAAGCTAGCCGAGACGAAATATCCCGAGTGCCTGGAATTAGTGAAGAGCTTGCTGATATTATTTATGAGCATCTGCATTCTTAACCAAGACTCAAATACTGGAAAATTAAGCAAAGGTTAGATAGAAGTATGTGGACAATTCCAAATATTATTACCATGTTAAGAGTCGTACTCATCCCTGTATTTGTGGTGGTGTACTATCTCGATTGGGAGTGGGCCAGACAAGCTGGAGCATTTATATTCTGGTTTGCAGCGTTAACTGATTGGTTTGATGGTTACTTAGCACGGAAATTAAAGCAGTCTTCTGCATTTGGGGCATTTTTAGACCCAGTGGCAGATAAACTGATTGTAGCTGCCGCATTGTTAATGATTACCCATAGTTATAATACTGTGTGGATCACTATTCCTGCGATTTTGTTAATGTCGAGGGAAGTGTATATTTCAGCGCTGCGCGAATGGATGGGGCAACATGGTAAAAGTGACATCGTTGCGGTTTCATTTATTGGTAAAGCAAAAACCATGGCGCAAATGCTTGCGTTGATCGGTTTATTGTCTGAAATGGATTATTTCATGGGATTCCCCATCTATTGGGTGAAACTGGGTTACGTATTATTATATATTTCTGCGGTGTTGTCGGCTTGGTCGATGGTTTCTTATACAGTCGCAGCTTGGAAAAGCTTAACCAGTAATGAGCAATCTAGTATAAAATAAACACGGTTTGCTCGAAATTGATGCGTTTAAGTCATTTTTCGTGCAAACAGTACAAAATCATCATTTTTGTTGTTGACAGTTATCTCTTTGAATGTAAAATGCACGCCATCATTTAGCGAGAGCCAAATGTAATTAACTGAAAAGATTTAAAAGCAGTTAAATGCGGGAATAGCTCAGTTGGTAGAGCACGACCTTGCCAAGGTCGGGGTCGCGAGTTCGAGTCTCGTTTCCCGCTCCAAATTGGCGGAATGGCAGAATGGCTATGCAGCGGATTGCAAATCCGTGGATCTCGGTTCGACTCCGGGTTCCGCCTCCATAACGCCTCCTCATTTAGTATGAGGCTTGGAAAACCCTCTCACAGGTTATGTGAGTTCATCCGATGCCCGGGTGGTGAAATTGGTAGACACAAGGGATTTAAAATCCCTCGATCGTAAGATCGTGCCGGTTCAAGTCCGGCCCCGGGCACCATTCTCTTTTTAGAGAATTCAGCAATACTTCTTCATTTATTTCATACTTCAATTTGCGCGGACTTTAACAGTCGCTGTGTGTATTAAAATTTCCAGTTCAACAGTTAGCCATATCAGTTGGTTTTGTCGGTGGTGGCTTTAGCCCCGCGATTGTTAATTGATTAGATCAGGGATGTGTTTTACTCTGCTTTCTTTTATTTCAGACGTAACGATAACTGAATAACCTGTTATCTGTTCGACCTCATTTATGGAGTAGGATTACGATGCACTTTGTGCACTATTGGAAAAATATTTTACGGGATACAGGTAAGCTGTGGTTGGATGAAAACGCCTTCAGTTATGCTGGGGCTCTAGCTTTTTACACACTGTTTTCGTTAGCGCCTATTGTCATTATTGCAGTCACTGTGATTGGCCTAGTTTTAGGGGAAGACGCCGCTCAAGGGCAAATAGTCGCTCAGTTTGCTGACATCATGGGCAAAGAGGCCGCTGCTGTAGTTGAACGTGCGGTAAGCCAATCTCGAATAGAAGCTTCAGGAATATTACCAACTTTACTTGGGGTTGGAGCATTGATGTTAGGTGCAACCACGGTATTTGGTCAAATGCAGTATTCTCTAAATTCAATATGGGGGGTAACCGCGAGTCCTGATCGCAACGGTTTGTTTTTGCTAGCCAAAAAACGATTATTTTCATTAATGGTGGTGCTATCAATCGGTTTTGTATTGCTTGTGTCTTTGCTACTTGGTGTAGCTTTGCGAGCCGTGCTTAATTACACCGCTGAGTTTCTACCATTCGTTGAAATGTTACTCGGAAGCGCTGAGTTTATCGTTTCATTGGCGATGATCGCACTGTTGTTTGCGACTATTTTTAAAGTACTGCCAGATGTCAAACTCAGTTGGAAAGATGTTATGGCGGGTGCTCTGGTCACCGCGATATTGTTTTCATTAGGCCGTTATGGGATTGCAGCTTATCTGGCTTATACCGCAACCGCGTCTGCCTATGGTGCGGCTGGTTCAGTGGTGATAATTTTACTTTGGGTTTATTATTCGTCGCTAATCTTGCTATTCGGGGCTGCATTTACCCGTGTTCATTTGGAGGCTAGAGGCAAATCTATAGTGCCGCGTAATACTGCAGTACGAATCGATAAACGAATAATGTCGTAGGTTTTCTGTTTCGTGTAAGCGCAGGATAAGAGGGCACAGACAGTCGGATTAGGCGGTACAAACAGAACGCCTAAAAATCATATGTACAATGAAACCTTCAAATGGTGTTTTCACAGCGGTTCCCAAGACGGATAAAACCATCTTTTTAGATCTTAAGATGTAATGAGTTGTATAAGTTTAATGCACACAATGTGTGCATTAAACTATTGATAGCTGTTTATCTGAGCCTTATTATATGCTTTACTTAATCGATTTAGTTTGAATTAAGCATGCAAATGACTAACTTAAGCGTAGGCAAATTAGGTTATCTGAAGTTTTGCGCTTAATTGAATTGAATCTTGGATGCTAAATAACTTGTGCAGCTATGATTGGCGTGAACCTTGCTCGCTAACTTTATATTAAGCTAAGTACAGATATGGCCCTAAGTAGTAAAACAAGTAGTTAAAGACGTAACTCATTTTTGAAATCACGGTGGTAATTTATCGATCGTACTAAAAGCATAATGTGATTAACTTTTTCAAGATGCACATTTTCAGCATCTCTTTTCCACAGTGATAGGAACGACTATGCAAGACATTAACTTAAGAATTAGCCTAGATAAATATTATCAGCAAATTAAGGCGGTCATAATTGACAAACAGCACCCTATATCGGGGTTATTGCCGGCTAGTACTGCGATAACAAATCATGGTAATTATCAAGATGCGTGGGTAAGGGATAATGTTTACAGTATTTTAGCGGTTTGGGGACTAGCGTTAGCATATCGCCAATTGGATGATGATGGAGGGCGTGGATTTGAGCTTCAACAGCGCACGGTAAAATTAATGCGTGGTTTGTTACGGTCAATGATGAGTCAGTCAGCTAAAGTCGAAGCCTTCAAAAAAAGCCGTAGTCCAGATGATTCCCTGCATGCAAAATATGATACCGCGACCGGCGACAATGTAGTGGCAGACCATGAATGGGGACATTTGCAAATTGATGCGACCTCTGTATTTTTGCTGACACTAACGCAAATGATCGCATCTGGATTAGAGTTAATTTGGAGCGATGAAGAAGTTGATTTCATTCAGAACTTGGTGTTCTACATTGAACGGGCTTATCGCACACCAGATTTTGGTATTTGGGAGCGTGGGGCTAAATCTAACAGCGGACATGTTGAGCTCAACGCAAGTTCGTTAGGCATGGCCAAAGCCGCGTTGGAAGCATTATCAGGATTTAATTTATTTGGCGCTAAGGGCTCACAAAATTCTGTTATTCACGTTGTACCGGATAATATCGCTCAAGCCAATATTACGCTAAGTGCTATGTTACCAAGGGAGTCCATTACCAAAGAAATAGATGCAGCTTTGTTGAGTGTTGTCGGCTTTCCGGCGTTTGCGGTTCCAAATCAAACGCTTTCGGATAAGGTACGGAACGATATCATTGGTAAACTTGAAGGTAGATATGGGTTAAAACGTTTCCTACGTGACGGCCACCAAACCGTATTAGAAGATGAAGGTCGTCTTCACTATGAAGAACAAGAGCTAAAACAATTTGAAAACATTGAGTCAGAGTGGCCTTTGTTTTATGCCTATTTGTATTTAGACGCCATTTTTAGAGATGACAGAGAGCAAGTGGAGCATTATCGAAATCGTTTAGACTCGGTGATGGTTGAGCAAGAAGGTCATCTACTGCTTCCCGAATTGTATTATGTACCTTTAGAATCCATTGATAAAGAGCGAGAAACTCCACATTCGCAAGATCGTTTGCCAAACGAGAACGTGCCTCTTGTTTGGGCTCAGAGTTTATTCTTATTAGGCGCGATGTTGGAAGATGGACTGTTGCGTCCGGGTGACTTAGATCCGATCGGACGTCGACATGTTAAACCTGTCAAACAACCAGTTGTTCAACTAGTATTTTTGGCTGAAGACGAAGCACTGCAATCTGAATTGGCAGGCAGTGGACTAATGACGGAAACGATCAGCGATATTTCACCGGTTAAGGTTTGTCGACCAGAAGACATTGCAACTATGTATTCGCAAGTCGGTGCGAATCAGTCGTTAGGATTAACTGGGCGCTCTTTTAGGATCCCCAAAAGTTTAACCACAAGCCGAGTGTATGTATTAGGCAAATCACGTTTTGTTTGCTTAACCCCATCTTTTATTCAACAAGCGTTCTTTTTAAGCTATGACATCGATTTTATGGTTCGACGCTTCAAAAGTGAGTTGAGTTATTTGCATCGAAATTGGACGGAAACAGGCAGACCTACCGTGACCGTTATGTTAACTCGTCAAATGTTAGATGCTGACAGAACTTCCTTTTTCGAACTGATAAAAAAGATTGATTCCGGTTACGTAGACGGTATTCCTGTGAAAATGGGCAAAATGGCGCAACTCACTCCTACAGCGGCAATTGAGCGTTTTGATGATTTGAATGGCTATGCGTTACCAAATGAAATATCCATTAGTGTTACGCCATTTAGAACTACATTAATCTCTAGCGGCTCCAATGCACCTTTAACACAAAGTGAAGAAGTTGAAATCTCCTTTATCACTGATACGCAATTGCTAGCAGATAGATTGGCCGCCTCAGATAATTTATTTGAACAAGTCGAAATTTTATCGGTATTGGTAAAACTTCAAGGGTTGGATTCAACCATTACCTACAGTGATACCTGTTATCGATTAACAGACGCGCTTGAAGAGGTTTATAGTGAAGCAGGGCGCTTACGGCTTTGGTCTGTATTGCGCCATGCAGCAGGCTTATTAGAAAAAGTAGATGGTGATCTTGGCTTAGTGGTAAGCGCAATCCTGGTTGCCCAGAAAAACATTCAAGTTGGGCGTTCTTATACCGACGAATCGCTTATATCTAGGCCTTTAACTGATGACGAGTTATTAGCAAAAATTCATCATTATTGCCGTGATGATGTGCGCGACCAAATTTTAACCCAAGAAGTGTTGTTATGCCTTGGATTGTTAATTAAAGCACGTCCCGAATTATTCAGAGAATTAATGACGATCCGTGTCAGTCACCTAATTATATTGCTTACCAGCCAAATTGCGCGTTCACAGAAGTTAGCTACCGATGAAGCGTACGAAAGTTTGATGGCCATGGCACCGTCAGTCATTCAGGAACGCTTGGAAGCGGTATTAGAAGATTATCAATCGCTCTCTGATTTACCGCAAAAAATGGAAAAATTGCATGCTAAAGGTATTTCCGAAAAACTAAACTGGCAGCAAAACTTAGGGCTTGAACAACTTTCTACGCCCAAAGATGGCTGGTTAGTGTGGCGACAACATCAGGGGATTATTGACCGTCGTTCTGCATCTTTCAATCAACAGATTTGGCAAATTTTACACCATACGCCAGGGCTAGTGATTGGTAATAAGATGGACCGCAGGAATCGCATTGATAGCGGTATTGTATTGAGTGATATGACTCCTGGAGAAACAGCCTTTGCGCTGATAACAGAACACCTGTTGAATAATATTCATGCCGCAGAATATCGCCAATTAACCATTGAATCATTAAATGCAATGGCAAGCTTTTTTGAACAAAATTCAAGTTTGAAAATCGATGAGCCGATTATTGTTGATGCTACTATCGGTCACGCTGTCAAACTAGCTTATATCGACAAATATCCCGATAGAGTAGATAGTTATACCGATTATAAGAGTCAGGCATGGGATTATTTTTACACTCTATCACCACAAAAAACCACAGCATTTATTGTGTCTGCTCTGAGTATGTTATTAACGGTTCGCTCTAGTGCGAATGAACAGTTTGAACCACAACAGGATGACAAAAAGAAGGTCAATTCTGAAGCAGACGAATAAAATACGTTTAACAATGACTAAGTTTAAATAAAAACGTATAGCGCAAATTAAAGCTGAGATTACGAATAGATTATTGGTGTTTTTCACGGTAATCTATTCGTTCAGAAAATGATTTAACGGAGTAAAGTTATGTTTAGTCACATTATGTTAGGTGCAAATAGCATAGAAGAGTCGAAAGCGTTTTATGATGCTACTTTCGCTGAGTTAGGTTGCAAACCTGGTGTCATTGACCCTAAAGGTCGCTGTTTTTATATAACTGATACTGGTATTTTCGCAATTACTAAACCAATTAATGGTGAGCCTGCAAGTCATGGTAATGGTACCACTATAGGATTTACAGTAGAGAGTCCAGAGCAAGGAAATGCGTGGCACGCAGCTGGCTTAGCTAATGGTGGAACGGATTGTGAAGATCCTCCTGGGATCCGTCAAGCACCTTCTGGTGACATGTATTTAGCCTATTTACGTGATCCTGCAGGAAATAAACTCTGTGCCTTAAAACGTATGGGTTAATTGCTCGCATATGTATCTATGTCTGTTGCTTATGGCAGACATAGACAACCCTCTCTACTAATCATTCGTTTTTCTATCTTCTCTTATCCCACTTCTATTTAACGATTTAAATTAGCTGGAATTTATACTGATAACGATGGCGGGATGAATAATCATCCTAGTACAGATGTAGATAAAGCATTGGGTACCATTTTATTATTAAGCGGGTTAAGCATGACGAGATTTGGACGTCGTCACTAATTCAATAGACAAAATCAAAAAGACCAAGTTCTCACTTGCTCCTTTTGATCCTTGGTTTGGCATTTATAAATAATGACTCAGTTAAATCATGCTGACCGTGTTAGATTAATTTTAACTGAGTGAGATCAGAGAGTTTATGGCTTGTTATTAGGGTTTTGGCATTCTCAATATCAGGTGAAAAATATCTATCTTTATCGTAAAAAGGTACTTTTGAACGGAGTAAACGCTTAACTTTTTCGAGTTGAGTACTGGATGTCAAAGGCGCTCTAAAGTCCACGCCTTGGCTTGCTGCAAGCCACTCAATGGCTAATATTCCCGCCACATTATCATAGATATCTCTCAATCGACGGGCAGCAAAAGTAGCCATGGATACATGATCTTCTTGATTTGCAGAGGTTGGCAGTGAATCTATAGACGCCGGATGAGCATAGGTTTTATTTTCGCTAGCTAGCGCTGCACAGGTGACTTGGGCGATCATAAAGCCGGAATTGACCCCGCCATTTTCAACTAAAAATGGGGGTAAACCGCTAAGATTATTGTCGATCAGTAATGCCATTCTGCGTTCTGCCAAAGATCCTATTTCACACAATGCAATGGCTAACATATCAGCGGTCATAGCAACCGTTTCAGCATGAAAATTGCCGCCAGATAAAATATCTCCGCTATCTGCAAACACCAGTGGGTTGTCTGATACGCCATTCGCTTCAACAAGCAGGGTTTGCGCGGCAAATCGTATTTGCGCTAAACAGGCACCCATTACTTGAGGCTGACAGCGCAAAGAGTAGGGGTCTTGTACTTTGTTACAGCCTTGGTGGGAATTGCCTATAGTGGAAGATGCCAATAGTTGTCTATAAGCCGCTGCGATATCCGTTTGCGCTTGATGTCCACGGACAACATGAATACGTTCGTCAAAAGGCACTCTCGAGCCCAACGCGGCTTCCACGCTTAAACTGCCGATTGCAATGGCACTGTTTAATGCGTTTTCGGCATAAAACAAACCTTGCAGGGCAAAAGCGGTTGACGCTTGTGTTCCGTTTAACAGCGCAAGCCCTTCTTTTGGTGCCAATGCAATCTTCGATAACTTGGCGATTTTTAATGCCTTTTTAGCTGGGTATTTTTGACCTTGAAAAAAGGCTTCACCTTCACCAAGCAGCACTGCACTCATATGTGCTAATGGTGCTAAATCGCCAGACGCTCCAACTGATCCTTTTTCTGGAATGGCTGGATAAACTTGCGCATTAAATAGAGTGATAAGGGCATTAATGACACTTAATCGAATACCTGAAAATCCCCTTGCTAATGAGTTAATTTTTAGAAACATCATTAACCGAACGGTATTATCAGGCATGAAGTTACCTGTACCAGCAGCGTGGGATAAGACAATACTGCGTTGTAATGCCTCTAATTCATGTTGCGGAATTTTGGTGTTTGCAAGTAAGCCGAATCCAGTATTAATACCGTAAACTGTTTTGCCTTTTTCGATGGTATTTAACACTGTTTCTTCAGCGGCATTAATGCCTTCAATGGCAGACTCATGTAACTCCAATGGAACATGCTTGCGATGAATCTTAGCTAATTGTTCAAGACTAACCTGACCTGGTTTTAAGATGATTTTAGCCATGGTTAGCCTCTTCTATCATAGGCAAATCTAAGCCTTTTTGTTTTGCACATTGAATTGCAATATCATAACCGGCATCAGCATGGCGCATGACTCCTGTGGCTGGATCATTATGCAATACTCTTGCTATGCGCTCATCTGCCTCGGATGTTCCGTCACAGACTATGACTACCCCAGAATGCTGGCTAAATCCCATACCAACGCCGCCGCCATGATGCAAACTTACCCAAGTCGCGCCACTAGCCGTGTTTAACATTGCATTCAATAGGGGCCAATCTGATACTGCGTCTGAACCGTCTAACATACTTTCTGTTTCACGGTTAGGGGATGCGACAGAACCAGAGTCCAAATGATCTCGGCCAATTACAATGGGAGCGGAAAGTGCACCTGAGCGAACCATTTGATTAAAAGCTAGACCAAGTTTTTGTCGTTGTCCTAAACCTACCCAACAAATTCTAGCGGGCAGACCTTGAAATTGAATTCGCTGTTTGGCCATATCTAACCAATTATGTAGGTGAGGATCATCACTGATCAGTTCTTTTACTTTGGTGTCAGTTTTATAAATATCCTCAGGATCACCAGAGAGTGCGACCCACCGAAATGGACCTATACCTTGGCAAAATAGTGGTCGAATATAAGCGGGCACAAAACCTGGGAAATCAAATGCATTATCAACTCCCGTTTCCAATGCCATTTGACGAATATTGTTACCATAATCTAGCGTTGCTGCTCCCTTAGCTTGTAAGCGTAACATTGCGTTGACTTGTACCGCCATTGACTTTTTAGCAGCTAGAACAACTCTATTTTCATCTTTTTTACGTATTTTAGCAGCTTGATCAAGTGTCCAGCCCTGTGGAAGGTAACCGTTTAGAGGATCATGGGCACTGGTTTGATCGGTGACTACATCGGGAATATTGTCTGATTCAGCAATTTCACTAAATACGTCAGCGGCATTTCCCAATAATCCTATTGAGATGGCTTCACCATTTTGTTTCGCTTGCTGAAGTAATGCTAAGCCATGATTCAAATTTTTGGCTTTTTTGTCTAGGTATCCGGTTTTTAAGCGGAAATCTATGCGGCTTTCATCAACGTCTACCGCTAACATTGAAAAGCCTGCCATAGTCGCCGCTAAAGGTTGAGCTCCACCCATTCCTCCTAAACCACCGGTTAAAATCCATTTGCCTGCTGCTTGTCCATTAAAGTGTGCCTTGGCGATACTTACAAATGTTTCATAGGTTCCTTGAACTATGCCTTGTGAACCTATGTAAATCCAAGAACCAGCAGTCATTTGCCCGTACATCATTAGACCTTGTTTATCTAACTCATTGAAATGTTCCCAAGTCGCCCAGTGAGGTACTAAATTTGAGTTGGCGATGAGTACTCTAGGGGCATTTTTATGGGTCGGAAACACGCCTACAGGTTTACCACTTTGCACCAATAGAGTTTCGTCATCGTTAAGCCGTTTTAGCACTTCTACGATTTTATCAAAACACGGCCAGTTTCGTGCTGCGCGACCAATGCCGCCATATACTACTAACTCATGAGGATGTTCTGCGACCTCAGGATCTAAGTTGTTCATTAACATCCGCATTGGTGCTTCAGTTAACCAACTTTTAGCGGTTATATTGCTGCCTGTTGGCGCTTTTACTATGCGTTTGGAGTAACGTTTGTTCATGCTTGAATGTCTCTCAATTAGAGGACTCTTGTTAAAGAGCCTGAAAGTCTAGGTGGCCACCCAATCGATATCGATTGCCTGGATGGTAAAGGCTGGCAAAACTCACTATGCCTTTAGCTGAAAAGGTACGACGTGAAATCAATAAACAAGGTTGTTCTATAGCAACAGATAGTGCCGCTGCAATGTCTGGTGTAGGTAATAAAGCTTCTATTACATGGTCTGCTTCGGTTAGTGGGGCAACCTGATTAAGATAGCGATTAGCCGTTGTATTGTTAAAATCCTGCTCGATGTAATCTTGTGCATAATGAGGATTTACTAAACGGTCTTCTAATTGAATAGGCGTATCGTTTTCTAGGTGAATTATTTTAGTATTGTAAACAATAGACCCGACAGCCATCCCTAACAAATTTGCTTGATGTGTATTGGCGAATATTTTTTGTTGGCATATCACCTGATTCGAATAACTATGACCCCGTTTTAAAACTTCGTCATCAATACTATTAATTTCTAACATTGAACTCATAGGTCGCTGATCATTCACAAAGGTTCCTAAACCTTGCGAACGTAATAAGATCCCTTCGTTAACTAAATCTGTCAGCGCTCTTCGTGCCGTCATCCGGCTAACACTAAATTGCTCAGCTAGTTTATTTTCAGAAGGAACCTTATCCCCATGCTGCATTGTGCCATTGGCTATTTGTACCAATAGATGGGATTTTATTTTGACAAAATGTGAGGCCATTAACTTGTTATTTAATTGTAAATAAAATGCATCTTACTTGTATATACAAGTTACCGCAAGTACACTGATTACTCGTGCAACGGTACTATAGAGATCTTATGTCAAATCCCTGCGATTACCTTATTTACAACGTTCAAATAGCTACTATGTTGACTGGCTCTGCCCCCTATGGCGAAATAAAAAATGGCTGCATCGCAATAGACGGCGAGCGCATCGTTTATGTTGGTGAATTGTCTAATTTTTCTGGAAATGCGAAAAGCAAATTTGATGGCGGTGGAAAGTGGATATTACCCGGCTTTATCGATTGTCATACTCATCTAGTGTATGGCGGTGACCGTGCCAATGAATTTGAAAGGCGACTCAACGGTGAAAGTTATCAAAGTATTGCTGCTAAAGGTGGTGGCATAAAAAGTACCGTAAGCGCTACCCGTAAAGCGACAGCAGATGAGTTATTAGCGTCTGCAATATTAAGGGCTACTGCGTTAGTCAATGAAGGTGTCACAACGTTGGAAGTCAAATCAGGTTACGGTTTGGACTTAGACACTGAAATAAAAATGCTACAAGTTGCGAAAAAATTAAGTGACGAATTACCCGTTAAGATTCTTGCAACTTACTTGGGTGCCCATGCGTTGCCAGCCGAATTCGCTCAGGACGCGGATGCTTATATTGATTTCGTTTGTGAGGAGGTCATGCCTAAAATAAGCGAATTAAAGTTAGCTGACAGTGTGGATGTGTTTTGTGAAAGTATCGGTTTTAGTCCAGCTCAATGTGAGCGAGTATTTAAAGCTGCTCAACAGTTTGGGCTAACGATTAAAGCTCATGTAGAACAACTTAGTGATTTAAAAGGTGCGAAGTTAGCATGTGATTATCATGCTTTATCCGTTGATCACATTGAATATCTGCCTGCATCTGATGTATTTAATTTAAAGCTATCCGATACTGTTGCAGTTTTGCTTCCTGGCGCGTTTTACTTTCTAAATGAAACACAGAAGCCGCCCATTGAAGCATTACGAAAGCAACAAGTACCAATGGCTATAGCCACCGATTTAAACCCCGGAAGTTCTCCTATCGCATCAATTCTCACCTGTGCCAACATGGCTTGTGTGTTATTCGCACTAACCCCTGAAGAAGCATTGCGAGGCATTACCGTAAACGCTGCCAAAGCGTTAGGCTTAAAAGACCGGGGAGAAATAAAAGCTGGGTGCCGAGCCGATTTGTGTTTATGGGATATTTCCCATCCAGCGCAACTCGTTTATACAGTAAATCAATACAAACCCGTTAGTAAATGGTTTGGAGGCAAGCTTGTTTAGTCAAAATTCTCATTTTCATTGGACTGGACGAGTCGACAATGAAGGCGGAATTAACAGCCGTCGCTGGCATCAAGTCATGGAACAAACCACGTCGCAAACGGATATCGCTTTATTGGGATTTAGTTGTGATCTTGGTGTGGCAGTCAATAAAGGCCGAGTAGGGGCGAAAGCCGGTCCTAACGCGATTCGCGCTAGTCTGTGTAGTTTGGCTTGGCATTTAGACAAATCAATTAAAGATCTGGGAAACGTGGACTCCCAGCATAACCTGGAAGAAGCGCAACACAATTATTCTCAACAAATTAATGCTGCGTTAAATTCATCAGCGTTTGTAATTGGTTTGGGCGGCGGACACGAAATTGCCTTGGCCAGTTACTCTGGCTTACGCAAAAATGTGCAGGCTAAAACAAAACCTAAAATAGGCATTATCAATTTCGACGCGCATTTTGACTTGCGCATACCGTCGCCTAATGCAAGTTCTGGTACCGCTTTTTACCAAATAGCGCAAGCTTGTAAACAATACACTGACGCATTTCATTATACCTGTTTGGGCGTTGCTAAACCGGCTAATACGCAAGCATTGTTTCAATGCGCGCAAACACTAAAGGTAGGCTATTTATTAGATGAAGATTGTCAGTTAGATGCGGCGAAATCGTTGCTTACACCTATGCTGCAAGAGGTTGACGAACTTTATGTTACTGTTTGTTTAGACGCTTTTTCTGCGTCCCTTGCTCCTGGTGTTAGCGCGCCAAGCTCTTTCGGTATTTCGCTGCCTTTTGTTATATCCATCATTCGATGGTTGAGCACCCAGCAAGTACAAATGAATTTTAAATGGAGGTTAATGGATATTGCAGAACTGAATCCAGTATTCGATATTGATTCTCGAACCGCTAAGTTAGCGGCTCGTATTTTGTTTGAATCAGTTCATGCAAAAGCAGAGAGTATCGACAATAGCGTTTAATTTAAATTTTGCAGGTACCAATCTGCTACTAGTTTTCGCTCTTCATTTGTCATTTGAGTTTTATTTAAAAAGGGCATATCACGAGTCACGAATACCCGTTGATAAATGACGCTTAATTTGTTTTCCACATCTTTCCAATCATCCATAACTAAGCCCAGTGGAGGCGACGGAAACATGGGGTCTGTTGGTGTTTTTGAATGACAAGAAACGCAGTGGCTATCTAACACTTGTTTCACTTGGCTTTGAGAGACTAATTCCGTGCCTTGCTTAGTTTGTGGCTCTGATGTGGTTAATATATTCGGAGCAGAAACCCAAATTGCAATTGCCAGCATAGCCACAGCACCACTAATTAAGATTGAAGGTTTAAATACACCGAGATGTTTTAAATTGAAAAAGTGTCTTATCCATGCCGAAACCACACATAGTGCTATCAACACTAGCCAGTTCTGCTCGTGTAAATAAGTCATGGGATAATGATTGCTAATCATGATGAACAAGATAGGTAGGGTGAGGTAGTTGTTGTGTACTGAGCGTAACTTAGCTTTCTCTCCCCAGCTTGGGTCGACCTCTTGTTTGTTCTTTACGGCATCAACCATGGCTCTTTGTGACGGCATGATTTGCAAGAAGACGTTTGCCACCATGATAGTTCCAATCAGCGCTCCGATATGTATGTAAGCGCCACGCCCGCTAAACCATTGGGTTGCCAACCAAGCCGCAACAGTTAACAGTATTAATAGAAAGATCGCGAATAACAATGGGCTTTTTGCTAACGGACTGCGGCAGGCTACTTCATATATCAACATGCCGCCAAATATTAACCCTAAACCCATTAATACAGCTTGGCTTTGGGTTAACTCCATAATATTAGGATCGATTAAAAAAGCAGACGCTCCAAAGTAATAAACTAAAATAAGTAAACTAAATCCACTTATCCAAGTGGTATAGGCTTCCCATTTAAACCAATGTAAGGTTTCTGGGATTTTTTCAGGGCCGTATTGATATTTAGCGACTTCGTAAAAGCCACCTCCATGAACCGCCCACAAATCGCCTTTAATGCCTTTGTTCTTTTTCCATTCCGGTGGTTGCTGTAAGTTGTTATCTAACCAAATAAAGTAAAATGATGCGCCAATCCAAGCCACACCCGCGATAACGTGAAACCAACGAATAAACAACGATACCCAGTCCATCCAAACCATTTAATTGCTCCTCGTGGGTTGTTTAAACACCGCTTTTCCGGCGATGTAAGTGGCTTCAGTGGTTCTTTCATCTGCCAACATGCTCAATGCAAATAACACATCAGAGGGTAAGTTGACAGTCCCTTCTGTTATTAAAGAATCTGTTCTTATTTCACTAAGCTGACTAAATTTAGGATCCAGTACGACAAAATCTGCATGACTACCTGGATTTAAATTACCAATACTATGTTCCAGATCTAATGACGCTGCGGTACCTTGGGTCATCATATAAAGGCCACTTAATGCAGACAGCTTACAATGATTAAGTTGGCAAACTTTATAAGCATCCCCCATGGTCCTTAGCATATTAAACGAAGTGCCGGCACCAACATCGGTCGCCAACGCGACATTTACAGATGATTGCCTTGCTTTGTCTAGGTTAAATAAGCCGCTGCCTAAGAACAAATTAGAAGAGGGGCAAAAGGCAATAGTTGCTTGTGTTTGCGCCAATAAATCCCATTCAGCTTGCTGTAAATGAATACAATGACCAAACACACTGCCTTTTCTGACTAGGTGATGATGATCATATACATCTAAATAGTGTTGATGTTGTGGATAAAGTTCTTTTACCCACGCAATTTCATGCATATTCTCAGATAGGTGAGTTTGAATATATACATCTTGGTATTGTTGCGCTAATTCGCCTAAAGACGCTAACTGCGCTTCAGTGCTTGTTGGTGCGAATCTTGGTGTTAATGCGTATTTAGTGCGATTTTTGTTATGCCATTTTTCAATCAGTTCAGCGCTGTCTTTTTGCGCTGACGTTGGACAGTCTTGTAAATCTTCAGGACAGTTTCGGTCCATGCAGACTTTACCAGCAATCAGCGCCATTTGATGTGCAGTCGCGGCGCTAAAAAGTGCATCCGTAGCTTGCTTATGCACGCTGGAATACACCATTGCAGTAGTGGTTCCGTTACAAAATAACTGGCTTAAAAATAACTCAGCCATGGCATGGGCATAGTCATGGTTCTGAAACTTAGTTTCTGTCGGGAAAGTAAAGTTTTGTAACCATTGCAGTAACTGTTCACCATAGCTAGCTATCATCTCGGTCTGTGGGAAATGTAAATGGCTATCAATGAAGCCTGGAACTAACAACTTACCTCGGTAGTCTTCAACCGCTAAAGACACATACTCGTCGGGCAACGCTGAATAGTGGCCAATTGCTTCGATTTTACCGTTACGCGTAACCAAATAGCCGTCCTTATAGAACGCGTAACCCTCATCTGGAGAGCTTGTTGTCAAAGGGAAGTGCAAAATACTACTGCGAAATATTTGTAAATCTGATTTCATATAGTATTAGCTGCCTCGGTAACTACTGAAACCGTACGGCGATATCAATAAAGGGACATGATAATGGCCGCCGTCTTCAGGTAAATTAAAGCTGACATCAACGAATGGGTAGAAACTCTCACCGTGTTTTTCGATTAAATAGTTTTCTACATAAAAGCGCAATTGATATTGACCAGCAATAAAATTAACGTCGCTCCATTGATTACAACGTCCATCATTATCCGTTTGAGCGTCAATAATTTTGCCATCAGGAGTCGTGAGTTGTAGGGCTAAATCTGGCACAGGTTTTCCCGCTGCCGTATCAAGTACGTGACTAGATAAGCTATTCATAGATTTCTTCTCTGTTTAGGCGGTTAAGCCTTTTTTGATTCTTAATAGTGCAATTTTTAGCTGTTGCTCTGCTGCTAACCCAATTTCAGTTTTACGATCGTTATGAATGCGCTTCTGAATCGCAGCTAACATGTTCTCAGCGCTTTGTCCGGTGGCACAAATAATGAAAATAAACTGATTTTTTTCAAGGTACTGCTGATTTAAGCGGTGAAGTTCCTGTAACACTTTTGGAGCTGCGCCTATGGCACTGGCTTGTTCTTGTTCCGCTAAAGCGGAAGTATTAGCAAACTTAGCTTCTAAGGTTGCAATATCTCCGATCATTGGATGGGCTTTAAAGGCTTCTAAATAGTCTTCCTCAGTGAGTGAAGGCCATTTATGACTAGCGACCTCGTTAATTTGTTCAATTGATGTGAAAGGTCGAGACTGCACCATGAATGTAGACCAAACAGAGGATTCACAGCAACTTTTAAACCATGTGTAAGCTTCGTGGTCTGGTAATTTATTGAGTTCATCTAAGGTCATAATAATTTCGCTATTTCTTTGGTTTGTAACCAAGCAGCTTGGCTATTTTGCGATTCATTTGATTCATGTTTATTGAGTAAGCCAATGAGTTGACCGGCAATAGAGACGGCAACTTCAATAGGGCGTTTACCTGGAATATCAGTAATACCAACAGGACAGACTAATTTTTCTAGCATTGGGGCGCTAATCCCATGAATAGCTAAGCGTGTTCGAAAACGTTTGGCTTTTGTTGCAGAACCAATCAAACCTAAATATTCAACACTATCGATATTTAACGCTTTGTGGACCAGTTCAAAATCCAATTGGTGATCATGGGTCATAACCAATACGTAATTGACTGGGTATTCATCCAAAGCGTCGGTGCAATCTTCTGCAATTAAGGCGCTTACATTGGTGGGTAACTGAAGTTCTGATTTATCTACTTCATCAAACATCTCTTGGCGTGAATCAACCCAGACAATATTCAAAGGAAGTTGCGATATTATCGGCACTAGCGCCTGAGCGACGTGACCTGCGCCGAAAAGCATTAACTGATTAACGTGCTGGCAGAATACTTCAAATAATACATGAGTCGCACCGCCACAGCATTGGGCTAATTTAGCACCTAAAGGAAAATACTCTACATGTTGACTTTGGCTTTTTAGGGTGAGTAATTCGCGGGCTTTTTTAATCGATAAATGTTCAAGTTGACCACCGCCAATGGTGTCAAAAATCCGATCTTCGGTTACCACCATTTTGGTACCTTGCGCTCGAGGCGTTGATCCTACAGACCCCATTACGGTCAACACAACATAAGCTTTTGCGTTATTTTGGCAGTGCATTACACCATCAAACCACTGGTTCTTCATCATGCTGGAGTGTCCATCGAAGTACGGATGTTTTGACAAGCTTTTAGAATTTTCTCAGGGGTGGCCGGGGTATTTAATTGTGGATCTAATGCATAGTTAGAAACACTGGAAATTGCATCCTTAATTGCACACCAAACGGATATCGCCAACATCAAAGGTGGTTCGCCCACCGCTTTAGAGTTGTATATGGTATTTTCAGTGTTGGCGTGGGGATAAAGTTCGACATTAAATTCCCTAGGGGTATCACCAATTGCTGGAATCTTATAAGTTGCGGGATTATTACTAATTAGTTTACCGGTTTTATCCCACAATAATTCTTCGCTGGTCAACCAACCCATGCCTTGTATAAATCCTCCTTCAATTTGGCCAATGTCGATGGCTGGATTGAGGCTGTTACCGACATCATGGAGAATATCCACACGTTCTACTCGCATTTCACCGGTTAGGGTATCAATTAGCACTTCGCTACACGAGGCGCCGTAAGCAAAATAGAAAAAAGGACGCCCTTTGCCTGTTTCCCGATCGTAATGAATTTTTGGGGTTTGGTAGAAGCCGGTAGTTGAAAGTGATATGCGCTCAAAATAGGCTGCTTGGATCAATTCGGCAAAGGGGATTTTAAAATCCTGAATACAAACATGCTGATCGACAAACTCTACATCATTGACGCTTACAGATTGTTGGTTTGTATTTTGTTGTTGCGCCGATTGTCTTGCGAATAGCGCGAGCATTAATGGCGCTAAACGTTGTTTAATTTCAATACACGCATTTTGCGCGGCTTTACCATTCATATCTGTACCACTAGATGCAGCGGTGGGAGAGGTATTGGGCACTTTATCGGTGCGTGTTGCTGTTACCTCTATTTTATCAATTGGCAAGCCAAACTCGTTCGCTACCACTTGCGCCACTTTAGTATGTAACCCTTGACCCATTTCGGTGCCGCCATGGTTTACTTGAATACTACCGTCAGTGTAAACATGCAACAGCGCACCCGCTTGATTAAGGTGTTTAGCGGTAAATGAAATACCAAATTTTACCGGAGTTAATGCCAAACCTTTTTTAATAATAGGGCTGGATTGATTGAATTCTTGGATTTGTTTTCTGCGATTCCAATAATCACTGCTGTGTTCCAATTTTTCGAGCAAATCAGGCAGAACATTTTGCCCGATTGGCATTCCATAATGGGTTTCATTTACCCCAACGTTTTGGTACAAGTTGCGTTTTCTAGCAGTGAGCGGGTCTATTTTTCTATGCCGAGCAATCTTATCTAGCATGTCTTCAGCAACTATCATTCCTTGGGGGCCACCAAATCCTCTGAAAGCGGTATGAGATACTTTATTGGTTCTGCATCTATGTCCAACCACTTCGGTTTGACCGAGGTAGTAGCCGTTGTCAACGTGAAACATTGCACGGTCAACTATTGCATCAGATAAATCAGGGGAGTGTCCGCAATCACCATTAATTTCAAATTCACTGGATTGAATGAGTCCGTTTTGATCAATGTTCACTTTATATTTGTTAGTAAATGGGTGACGTTTCCCTGTCACCTGCATATCCTGCATTCTCGGTAGGCGTATTTTTACTGGCACTGATTGACGATGGGCCAAAATCGCGGCTATGCATGCCCATTGTGCTGCTTGTGTCTCTTTACCACCAAATCCGCCACCCATGCGACGCATATCAACGGTGACTTTGTTGATTGATACATCTAGCACTTCAGCAACCAATTTTTGCACTTCGCTTGGATGTTGACTAGATGTATAGATCATCATTCGATCTTCTTCTTGGGGAATAGCAACTGAAACTTGACCTTCGAGGTATAAATGTTCTTGGCCACCTACCTCTAAACAGGATTCAATTTGCTCAATATTGTTGTTCTTAATTTGAGATGGGAGGGTCTGTTGCATTTTGTGCGCAGGACGCACAAATTCCTGTTTTTGATGAGCTTCTTCAGTGCTCAAGGTTGCCGATGATGGGCTATATTCAATCTCGGCGTTTAGAACAGCTTGTCTAGCTAATCGAGTAGATGTGGCTAAAACTGCGAAAATAGCCTGACCATTAAACGAAATTTGATCGCTGGTGAGTATGGGATCGCCTTTAAATACAGGCCCAATGTCTGTGTGCCCTGGAACATCCTCAACTGTAATTACATCGACTACGCCAGGGCTAGCCCAGACTTTTGATAAGTCCAGTTTTTGAATCTGCCCACAAGCGATCTTGCTCGTTCCGATAGCAGCGAATAAGGTATTGGCTGGTAAATTTTTATCATCAACATAAATGGCTTTACCTGTAACGTGACGATTAGCACTATCATGTTTACTGGATGTTCCAATCTTGCCACTAGGTGTTTTGTCGATTGCCAGATCAATTAATTTACGCATGATTTACCACCCGTGTTTCAATTATATTATTTTGTTGGGTGTTCTCTAACCAGAATCGATGCCATAAATTCACCACTAAATCAGTGCGATATTGGGCCGAAGCGCGCACATCGTCCATTGGTTTAAATGCATTTTGCAAAAGCTGCTTACCCAATTCTAGGGTTTCAGAGGCGTTCCATGTTGCGCCTTGCATTGCTTGTGCAAATTCGTTCGCAGTTACCGGAGTCGCAGCAACACCTCCAAATCCGGTACTTATATTTTCAATTTTATTGTCTTTTATAACAACATGAAAAACGGCGCAAACAGCGGAAATGTCATCCTCCATGCGTTTTGAAACCTTGTAGGCTTTTAAAACTGCGTTTGTTTGCAACAGGGGGAGATGAACAGAATCAATCCATTCCCCGTTTTGTAGCGCTGTTTTACGATAATCTAGAAAAAACGATCTGGCGGGCACTTGTCTGGTGGCATTGCCATTGTCTAACAATATTTGCGCATTTAATGCCAACAGAACCGGCGGCATATCACCAATGGGAGAGGCGTTAGCTACATTTCCACCAAGGGTTGCTTGATTCCGAATAGGCACAGAAGCAAATCGCCACAATAATTCGTCTAAGCTTGGGAAGTGACTCAGTAGTGTGGGTTCGATTTGGTTAAATGGTAGTGCTGCCCCAATCTGTAAATGGGTATCTGTGACTGTTAATTTGTTTAGTTCTGGAACAGATTTAAGGTCAATCAAACAGTCCAAATTGTTTAATTGTTGGGTCACCTCTAATGCCAGATCAGTGCTGCCTGCAACATAACGAGCTTCAGGGTAGGTTTTGACCAGGTCCGCTAATGCTTGTCGTGTAGTCGGTACATATAGCCCATCTAATCCCGCATTCTGATTTTTGATGGCCTTTAAACTTTCTATTGTTTGCTGTTCAACCTGATCAAATTTGTCGGCGGTTTTAGATTGGCAACTATTTAGCGCTGCATCGATAATAGGGCGGTATCCTGTGCAACGGCATAGGTTGCCCGATAATGCCAACTCCACATTGTGTCGGCTGTTTGGCTTGTCTTGATGATATAAAGCAAAAAGCGACATCACAAAACCAGGTGTGCAAAAACCACATTGAGAGCCATGCTGTTCTACCATTGCCGATTGCACCGGGTGCAATTGCTTGCCATCAGACAAATGTTCTACAGTGATAAGTTGTTTACCCTGCAAAGCACTGGTAAAAGTAACGCAGCTATTGATTGACTTGTATTCAATACCATCTTGTTGCTCATTCAATTGCGCTAATACTACAGTACAAGCACCGCAATCACCTGAAGCACATCCTTCTTTAGTACCACACAACCCTTGATGTTCACGAAGGTAGTCTAAAACCGTTAAATCTGTTTCCACTGAGTCAATATCAGTCTTCACATTGTTAAGTAAAAATTGAACCATAGTTTTTCCCGACTACCGATTGGTTATCCATTATCTTATATATCAATGTTCTAGATTATTTGAACAAACTAATATTGCGAATTTTTGTTTTGCTTGATTACCTTTATACATATAATATAAAACCTGACCAGCTGGTCAACTTATATTGAATGTAATTGATGATTTTATTTAAAATAGTTTGCATGGCGACTTAGAAATGCCAAGAACTAATGATACATTGTCAAAAGGAAGATAGATGCATGCCTTAAAAGGCTTCAACCTTCAATAACAGAAATAATGGACCATGACTGATAATAAAATCAATAAAGAAGGCCGAATAGGCGCAGCAAACAAACAATTAATATTAAATGCAGCAGAACATGAGTTCGCAAAACATGGATTTAAAGGCACTCGCATTCAGCAAGTTGCTGATAGAGCGCAATTACCTAAAACCAATGTTCTTTATTATTTTAAGAGTAAAGAAAACCTATATCTTGCAGTTTTACAGCAAATCTTAGAATTATGGAACTCGGTTTTTGATGAAGCTACTAAAGATGATGATCCAGCGGAAGTGTTAGCCAGATACATAAAAGATAAAATGGAATTTTCATTAGTTAGACCAGAAGCTTCTCGGATATTCGCATTAGAGATCATCAACGGTGCTCCAAATCTTTACGGTTTTTACAAAGACCAACATGCAGCTTGGATGAAGGGGAGAGTTGAAGTTATTAAGCATTGGATGGATGAAGGTAAAATTCAAGTTTCCAATGCCCATTATTTGCTTTACCACATCTGGGCGTGTTGTCAGCACTATGCAGATTTTGCAGCACAAATTACTCACCTTGAGGGTAAAGAAATGGATAGAGCGGAATTTGAAAATGCGACTAAGTCGATTATAAGTTTAATTTTGAAGGGTTGTAGTTTAGACATACCTGAGCAATATCGATAAGAAGGAATAGAAATATGCAATCCTATCCTCGTGATCTCAAAGGGTACGGGCAATTCCCACCAAAGCCTAAATGGCCTAATAAAGCTAAAATTGCCATTCAGTTTGTGTTGAATTACGAAGAAGGTGGTGAAAACTGCGTATTACATGGAGATGAATTCTCAGAAATATTCCTGTCTGAAATCATAGGTGCCAAAGCCTATGCAGATAGACACCAAAGCATGGAAACCTTATATGAATATGGTAGTCGAGCCGGTTTTTGGCGGATTTATCGTTTACTCAACGAGTTGAATGTCCCGGTAACCGTTTTTGGTGTCACCATGGCGTTGCAGCGAAATCCAGAAGCTGTAGAGGCGATGTTAGCGTCGAATTGGGAAATTGCTAGTCATGCCATGCGTTGGATTGACTATCAAAATATGCCAATTGAAAAGGAGCGTAAGTTGATTGATGCGTCAATCCATTTACACGAGAAAATAACCGGCACTAACCCTAGCGGCTGGTATACCGGCAGAACCAGTCCGAACACCCTTAAGTTAATCGCAGAACGAGATGATATTGTTTACTGTGCAGACAGCTACGCCGATGATTTGCCTTATTACGACCATCACTATAGTAAACCGCTTTTGATTGTTCCTTATACCCTTGATACCAATGACATGCGTTTTGCTACACCCCAAGGGTTTAATAATGGCGAGATGTTCTATCAATATTTAAAAGACGCATTTGATACTTTATATTTGGAAGGGGAACATAGCCCTAAAATGTTGTCGATTGGTTTGCATTGTCGAATTATAGGTCGTCCTGCAAGAATAGCAGCGCTGCGTCGTTTTATTGAATATGTGCAGAGCTTTGAAGATGTGTGGATGTGTACCAGAGAGCAAATAGCCCAGCATTGGCTAACTCACTTTCCCGTGGAACAATCAAAGCGATAATAAAGAGCAGATATGAACAACTTAATTCAACTATTACCAAAAACGGAATTGCATCTTCATATCGAAGGTACTTTAGAGCCTGATTTATTACTTGAGCTGAGTAAAAAACACAAGCTTAAATTACCTTATCAAAGCATCGACGAAATTCATAAGGCGTACAATTTTGAAGATCTACAAAGCTTTTTAGATCTGTATTATTTAGGCGCATCTGTGTTGGTTGACGAAGATGATTTTTATCAGTTGATGTGGCGTTATTTGCTGAAGTGCAAAGAACAAAATATTGTTCACACTGAAATGATGTTCGATCCTCAAACCCATACGCAAAGAGGGATTGCTTTCGAAACGTTTATGTCTGGGTTTATTCGCGCCATTGAGGATGCGAAGCAACAATGGGGTCAATCTAGTTTGTTGATAATGTCATTTTTACGGCATTTAAGTGAGCAAGAAGCCATCGATACTTTACAATCCGCTATTCCTTATTTTGAGCATATCGATGCAGTAGGATTGGATAGTTCAGAATTAGGTAATCCACCTGAAAAATTTGCGCAGGTATTCGAACAAGCCAGAACCCTTGGTTTGCCGTGTGTCGCCCATGCCGGAGAAGAAGGACCGGCGGATTATATTTGGCAAGCCCTCAATTTACTGAAAGTAGATAGAATCGATCACGGCGTTAGAAGCAGTGATGATCCTAAATTGATAAAAACACTGGCAGAGTTGCAAATGCCGTTAACTGTGTGTCCTTTATCAAACACTAAACTTTGCGTGTTCGATGATATGTCAGAGCACAATATTCTCGAGCTATTAGAAAAAGATATTCTAGTCACTGTGAATTCAGATGATCCTAGTTATTTTGGTGGCTACTTAAATGAGAACTACCTAGCGTTACACCAGGCGCTCAATTTAAACCAAGAACAACTTATAACCTTAGTTAAAAACGGCTTCACAGGAAGTTTCCTTTCAGCGCAAGAAAAACAGCAATGGGTGCAGGAAATAGACAAACTAATCCAAACCCGAATTTAACATCACTACCGCTAAACTAGTGTTGGCGAGTTAAGCGTTTAATCAGTGTTTTATGCTGTGGAAAATCTTTTATCAATGTTTGTCTTTCCGCTAATTGCATATCTTCATACTCAAATCCAGGAGCTACGGCCTCACCAATCAATCCATATCCGTTTTCACCTGTTACCGAAATGGTTGAGGCTTTCCACACACCGCCTTTTACAACAAACTGGTACTCATGTCCGGCAAGTACGTCAGGACCCAACACTTTCGTTTCTAAACTCCCATCAGGGTGTATAAGATAATAAGTGATTGGATCACCGGCATGAAAATAATGCATGATGTCTGACGTATTGCGATGAAAGTGCCCTATGGGACTATCCGCAGTGAGTAGGTAATATATTGACGTCATCGTCACCCTAGAGCCCTTTGGCGTGTTGACTAGAGGTTGACTGTCTGCTTTAAATGTTTGTTTGAAGTATCCACCTTCGACATGTGGTTCCAGAGCTAATTTTTCGACTAATTGTTTAATTGTTGGATTTTGCTTATGTTCTGCCATATTGACTTGCTGAATACTTTGTTGTGCACAAGCACCTAAGGATAACGCTAAAAAACTTGCAGTGAGATAATATATGGGTAACTTCATTAATATGCTTTGAGTCGGTTTAATTAGGTTACTTACTATATCAAGGAGTTTAAGAATGACGCAATTGGCTAAAACACCTTCACCGCCATATTATGCGGTTATTTTTACGTCGTTGCGCACTGAGGTTGACGAGGATTATGCTGCCACGTCAATCAAAATGCTTGGGTTAGCGCAGCAAATTGATGGTTATTTAGGGGTGGAATCAGCGAGGGAAGAATTAGGCATTACGGTATCCTATTGGCGTGATCTAAAATCTATTCAAAATTGGAAGAAACAACAAGACCATCTGGCTGCCCAGGCATTGGGAAAACAAAAATGGTACCGATCGTATTCAGTAAGAATAGCTAAAGTAGAGAGAGATTATGAATTCTGAGCAGAGTCAAACAAATAGGGCGCTTATTAACCCAGAACAATTGCAGTTGTTATTAAACACTGAATCGGTACAAATGCTGTTTACTGATGTTGCCTTTCCGGTGAATTACGTTAGTAAACAAAGTGAAAAGTGTTATATACCTGACTCCAAACTATTCGATTTTGATTCCGTTTTTGTAGATAAAGACAGTGGTCTACCTCATTCACTACCCACGCCGACTTACTTTGCACAGCAGATGTCTAAGCTTGGTATTAGTAATAATGCTACTTTGGTTATTTATGATGACCAAGGCAGCTTTAGTGCACCAAGGGCATGGTGGATGTTAAAAATTATGGGGCATAAACGAGTATTTGTTTTGGATGGAGGACTTCAAGCTTGGGTTGATGCCGGTTTCAAAGTGCAACCAACACTCCTTCAAAATCCGCAAAAAACCAATTACCAAGTAAAATTCAACTCTGATTTGTTGGTGAATAAACAACACATTATGGACAACTTGAGTAACCCTGATTTCACGGTTGTTGATGCTCGAAGTCCTGCTAGATTCAATGGTACAGAGGCTGAACCTAGGAAAGGAGTAAGAAGTGGGCATATACCACATTCACATAATTTGCATTATGCCCAACTACTTAATGACGGTAAGTTCATTGACACAGCGAGTATTAGGCGACTTTTTAAACCTTTTACTAATGCTGCAAATGTCCAGATTCACTTTTCCTGTGGTTCAGGTGTCACCGCTTGTATACTCGCCCTAGCGGCTTACCAAATAGGCATAGAAAACTGGAGTGTCTATGATGGGTCTTGGAGCGAGTGGGGGGCTGATCCACTTTGTCCCATCGAATAAATATCGAAATTAATGGTGAAATTAGTTTGCTCTAGGCTACAAGCTCGCTACTTTCACCATATTGCTTTGCTAATTGGTCAACATATGACTTTAGCACTAATAAAGTATCATTAACGTCTTCGAAGTTAACTGATTCTGCAGGGTTATGGCTAATCCCTTTCGCGCATCTCACAAATAACATACCAGTAGGACACAGTTCGGCCATTGCCATGGCATCGTGACCAGCTCCCGAACTCAACACAAAGGGTTTTATTCTGTTCATTGCGCAGGCTGATTCAAGCTGCGACATGATGTCTGGGTGGCAGAGTGTCGCATCGGCTTCATGGGTCAGATGTTCGGTTACAGTAAGGCCCCTTATTTGCGCTATATACTCAACTTTTTGTTTGATCTGTTCGATGCATAGGTCACGTTTGCTATTATCTAAACTTCGTACATCTAAGCTAATATCTACTTTACCACTAATTACGTTAACGGCATTTGTTAGCGATTGAATCTGTCCTACAGTGGCAACAACTTCATGCTCAATTGCGGCTTGTTCTATTGCCAAAATCATTTCAGCAGCACCTGCAATCGCGTCTTGACGTAAGGCCATAGGCACGGTTCCCGCATGACCTGCGTGACCCTCTATCTCTATTTTGTAACGTTTTGCGCCAGCAATTCCGCTGACAATTCCCACCGGTAGATTTTGACTTTCAAGTACAGGGCCTTGCTCAATATGCACTTCAACAAAACCCAACAAATTACTTTGCGCTCTGCTCGCATTGTGAATATTGTTAATATTCAGCCCAAAATCTCTCAGTGCGGTGGCTACGGTTAATCCGTCTTTGTCCAGTAAACTGGCCCATCTATCTTGCCAAGTACCAGCCACAGCTCTGCTGCCTAATAAAGTCGTACCGAAACGGGTGCCTTCTTCATCGGCAAAGCCAACAATTTCTAAGTTAAAGGGTAACGTAATGGAATTATCAGCAAACCATTGCACCAATCCTAATGGTAAAAGTACACCAAGGATGCCATCGTATTTACCACTGTTAGGAACAGTGTCTAAATGACTACCTACTATTAACGTTTCGGCATCAGGGCAAGGGCTTTTATAGCATCCCCATTGATTGCCGGCCTCATCTTGCCATGTTTGCATGTTGGCCTGTTCCATCCAACTTGCTACTAATTGATTTGCGAGTTTATGTTCATTCGTCAAATAGCGACGATCTATGTATTCAGGACTTTGACTAATCAAAGCCAATTCGTCACATCGTTTGAGGACAGTTTGAACATAGGAAGTAAACATCTTTAGTTCTCCTCATTAGTGTAAACATCAAACGCCATATCAGTGGCTAGTCCAGACTGCAATTGATGACCAGCACGCCTTAAGGTGTTTTCAAGTGCTTGTAAAGTATGTAAAACCGTGTCTTTTCTGGCGTTATAACCCATGGTTCCAATGCGCCAAATTTTGCCGTGTAACGGGCCGAATGAAGTACCTATCTCAATGTTATATTGGTGTAGAAGTTGTTCACGAATTTGCTCGCCATTCACATTGTCTGGAATATAAACTCCTACAACATTGTTCATTTTATGAGTTAAATCGCCAAAGGGTTTTAAGTTCAAACCTTTAACACCGGCGAGCATAGCGTCACCATGTAATTTGTGCCGCTTAATACTGTTTTCTATGCCTTCGTCCAATAATTGGAGGGCGCACTCTCTGGCTGCGTATAACATTGATGTTGCTTCAGTATGATGATTAAGGCGTTCTTCTCCCCAATAATCCAAAATCATCGGAATATCGAAATAGTTAGAACGAATACGTAAACCTAATCCATCAGCATGTTGTTCGTTTCGAATTCCTGCTTCAACGTGTTGTCTGCGCCTAACCCTTTGCACGTATTTTTCACTTAAGGTTATAGGTGCACTGCCGGACGGGCCGCCAAGACATTTTTGTAACCCGACTGAAACGGCATCTAATTTCCATTCATCAGTTTTAAACGGATTACCACCAATAGATGCTGTGGCATCGCTGTAAAATAACACGTCATACTTTTCACAAATTTCACCAATATTTTCTAATGGCTGAAGCATGGTTGTAGAGGTGTCACCTTGAACTAAAGCCAAGACTTTAGGGCGTATCTTTTTGATTGCTTGTTCAATTTGTTCGGGCTTGAAAACTTCCCCCCAAGGAGCTTCAATAATATGAACCTTTGCACCTGCACGTTCACTAATTTCAGCTAATAAATGCCCAAAACGTCCAAATACGGGTACTAAAACATCGTCGCCGGGTTCAATGCATGAAACCAAAACAGCTTCTATACCCGCTCTGGATGTCCCGTCGATTAACAATGTCGCTTCATTGTCGGTGTTAAAAACACCTCGGTATAACGACATAACTTCGTTCATATAGCCTGTCATAACGGGATCGTATTGACCTACCAACTGGGTCGACATGGCATTCAGTACTCGTGGATAACAATTTATTGGACCAGGCCCCATTAAAAGGCGCGGTGGAGGACTAAGTAAAGACATGATTCTCCTTAAAGTAGAACTTGAGCAAGCATTCGACCGCCCGTAATTAATAGTGCAACAGCAAACACTCTTTTCAGTAAATTGCCATCAAGTTTAGCGCCAAGTGATGCGCCCACTGGAGCAAAAAGTACGGTAAGAGGAACGATGCAAACAAAGCCGACTAAATTGACTAATCCATAGGTAAAAATAGGGGCATCTACCGGTGTTTGACCAAAAATCAACATAGTTAGCGCACCTGGCAACGAGATTAATAATCCAATCGCTGCTGCCGTTCCTACCGCTTTGTGTGCCGGATAATTAAAACTGGTTAAAATTGGCACGGATAGGGTTCCGCCACCGATACCAACCATGGAGCTCAGCATGCCAATGATACTGGCAATTAGGCTTTGGCCCGCTCGGTTAGGAAGTTGGTTAAAAATTGGAGGTTTGGATGCTCTAAATAGCATGTTTAACGCCGCAAGGGTGGCAATAATCGCAAACATCAGCGTTAACCAATAACCATTTACAATGGTCACCAAGAAGCTACCGACTAGGACACCTAGTAACACAAACATCCACCAAAATTTTAATAATTCGAAATCAACATTGCCTTTTTTGCGATGGGAGCGAATCGAACTAACGGATGTGGGTACAATAGTGGCCAATGACGTCGCAGTGGCAATTAACATGGCAGAGCTGGGATCAACACCAAAATGTTGAAACAAGAAATACAGCACTGGCACTATCACGATTCCGCCACCGACACCCAGTAAACCCGCTAATATACCTGCGAACACACCAGTCGCCATCAACGCCAGTATAGTAGGGTAATTTTCGATTATTAAATCCATGTACTTTTACTTCTCTTGTTTAGTAAGGAAATGCTTTACCGTCGCTACGTGGATCGGTAGCTGCGCTCACTTTGCCATCAGGATTATGCACAATCATCCCAGCATGCCCCATCATTTCATTGTTTGGAGGTACTATTGCTATATCATGGCCTTTCGCCTGCAAAGATTCGATCACTAAGGGATCAAGGTCTTCCTCAATTTTCAAATTGTGTGATTGATCCCCCCAAGTTCGACCTAGTAGCCAACGAGGGGATTCAATTGCTTTATCCATGGGCAAGTTTTGAAAAACATGACGACTAAAAATCGCAGCTTGTGTTTGCGGTTGACCTTCGCCACCCATAGTGCCGTAGCTAATTCGTCGACCATCATGTAATTCTGCAAATGCAGGGTTAAGGGTATGAAATGGTTTTAAACCAGGTTTTAAATATTGGTTCGAATTAACATCTAAGCTAAATGATGTACCTCGGTTGTTCCAAACAATCCCTGTAGAATCGGAAACAACGCCACTTCCATATTCCCAGTATAAACTTTGAATGTAGCTCACCATTCTGCCAGAGCTATCACATGCACCCATCCAAACCGTGTCACCTAGTTTGGCTTCGTTTGGCCAATCTAAGGCTTTAGTTGCGCTGATTTTGGTTGCTAATTCATCAATAATAGATTGTTCAAGCATGTCCGATAATGGGCGTTCTAATCGGCTCTCATCAGTCACAAATTGATTGCGTATTAGGAATGCCTGTTTGGTGCATTCCACTAATAGATGCGGATATTCGTGTTCTCCAGCGGCCAAATGTTTAACCTTGTCAAACAAAGCTAAAATTAATAAAGAGGCTACGCCCTGTGTGGGTGCGCCAAGGTTGTAGAGTTTACCAAGGGAAACATCAACACTAAGTGGGGTAACTAACTTTGCTTGATAGTCAATGAAGTCTTGTTCACGAAGTGGTGACCCTGAGGCCGTTAAATCAGCTGCTAATTTTTGGCCAATTTCTCCACGGTAAAAATCGTCCAAACCTCTTTCAGCTAGTTGAGAAAGGGTTTTTGCCAATTTGGGTAATTTTACTATTTTTCCCTTTTTAAGGGCTTTTCCTTTAATTAAAAATTGCTCAAAAGGCGGGCTTTGATGCAAATCATCAAAGGTCTTAAAACTTGCATCCGTTAAACTTTGAGTAACTTCTAAGCCCCATTCAGCTTGTCCAATTGCGGTGGATAATAGTTCTTCTAAAGGTTTATTAGCTTGCCATTGTTGGCTAATTTCAAGCGCTTTTTGCCAACCCGAAACCGCACCAGCCATTGTCAATGCAGCCTTTCCACCTCTCGATGGTATTTCGCTAAGATCTTGGTAGAACTCTGAGGTCGCAAGGGCCGCAGCACATCCGCTGGCGTCAATGCCGATTGGCGCTTTACCAGGTTCGCTAATTAACCAAAATCCGTCTCCGCCTAAACCATTCATATGTGGGTAAACTACTGCTATAGATGCTGCAGCTGCAACCATGGCTTCAATGGCTGTACCACCTGTGTCTAAAATATGTTGACCGGCCTGAGCTGCTGCATAATGCGGAGCAGTAAACCCTGTTGTGGTCGATGTATGTTCCAGATTTTGTATTTTATGTTTCATTCAGCAGTTTCCATAAGCTTCTGACCTAAACTTAGCAATGCTAAGTCGCTATTTTTAGGACCTAAAATCGACAAACCATAGGCTGTATTATCATTTTTAAATAACGGCATATGTAATTGTGGACAACCCGTTAAACCGGCTATACAGGTGAATTGCATTAGCTTTTTTCGATATTCTGCAATTTCTGATGCGGAGGTATCTAATCTTGGCGCAGGACCCGGTGTAGTGGGTAGTATTAAATACCGGTCTTGTTTTAACAGTGAAGAAATGTCTGTTTGCAATTTTTGCTGTTGCTGAATTGCCGACAATTCATCTTCTTTTGTTAACGTTTCACACCATTCAAAGCGTTGTTGAATATCTTCGGCAAACTTGGGTCGTGAGTTTATTATCCAATCACCATGAGTTTGCCAGATTTCTCTTCCTTGTAAAACTCTAAATGCGTTAGCGGCTTGTTCTACAGTTTCCGCGGATATCTCTTTGTCTTTTACCCAGCAACCATTAAATTTGCTTTGAAGCCAATTAAAAATTTCTTGCCTATGCTGACTAAGTTCCACAAGTTCACTGAGTACAACCGGAGTATTAAGAGATTTACTGTCTTCTTGTTGATCTGGTATCAGACATTTAGCGATAGCTAACGCATCTTGAATCGTATTGGTTATAAAACCAGCGGTATCGAAAGAGGGCGCGAGCGGCACAACCCCTTTTAATGATATTACTCCGTGGGTAGGTCTAAAGCCGACTAAATTATTATAACTCGCTGGTACACGAATAGATCCACCGGTATCTGTGCCTAAACCAATTCGGGCTAGATTACGCCCAACAGCAACAACAGAGCCACTTGATGAACCACCACTAATACGTTCTTCGTCCAAGCAATTAACCAGTTCAGGATAATGTATATTCTGACCGTTAAGACTGTAAGCTAATTCGTCAGTGATAGTTTTACCCACAAATTCGGCACCGGCTTCTAATAAACAGGCGACAGTCTCCGACGTTTGCGTTGGAACCGGATGTGTAGCTGCCCAATCTGGGTTGCCGGCGGTTGTGACAATGCCGTCAATATCAAACAAATCTTTAACCGCCAAAGTCCAACCTTTTAAGGGCTGTGATTTCGAACGATGACTAGTTTTGTTTATATCTAAGTTAACGGGCAGTACAAATGGCGAGTGAAATGAAGACTTCATGAAACCAAACTTAATTAAACATAGCCTTATGAAACAACTGTTTCACCAATTAGTCAAGAGAAACAGTTGATTAAATGGTGGTTTTTACTCTAATTCGTCTAATTGTTTGAATAAATTGGAAATTGCATCAATACGATTTTGTTCAGCGTACCTATCGGAATTGAGAACTTGATTGCATATAACTGAAATTACACTCATAGGAGCAGAGTAGCTGTCTAAGGGTAATTCTTGTCCTAGTTGACATATAAATAATTGGTTTACCTTTTCTTTGTATATTTGTGCCGAGGGGTCGGCCATTAATACAAGTTGTTTTTTAGGGATAAGATCTATCAATTTTTCAACAATTTTGGGGCGTCGACGAAAGGCAATAATAATGACTAATTCGTCGTTAGAGATATCTTCAATTTCTTCACCAAGGGTTTGACCAGGAAGGGGTAAAAGCCTTACTTTTCCTCGTACTTGCAGAAGCTGTTGGCGAAAATGCATCGCCACCGGGTAGCTATTTCTAAAGCCAATTAAGGTTATTCTAGAAGCAAGTGTTATCGACTCTACTAGTTGAGTAATATCTTCAGGTTTTACATTATCCCAAGTTTGTCTTATTCGATCTAATTCTTGAGTGATATAATCGTTGTTCTTATGCGCCGTGCCTAACGGCATACCAGCATTACGAGCTTGGCGCATTTGATCTTTTACTTGTTGAAGGTTGTCATAACCTAACTGCCGAAAGAAACGACTTACGGTTGCTTTAGAGGTGAGGGTGATTTGCGCTATTTCAGCTACAGATAAATTTAAAACATCAGTTGGGTTTTGTTGCAGATAATTAGCAATTTTACGCCCATTTGGTGACAGCTGCTGGTAAGATTGAGAGATAAGCGCTACAAATTTTGATTTTGGCAAACCATTTTCCAAGATAATGAGTTAATCCAGATCTAGTGTAACCAAAAGCGCGTCATCTACAAAGTTTAAACGCTTCAAAATCAAGGAATATAGTACAAATCATGTTTAAAGGGTTTACAAAATCATCCAAGGTGGTGGTGTTAACTGGCGCTGGCATTTCCGCCGAGTCAGGTTTGAAAACGTTTAGAGATAATGATGGTTTATGGGAAAAGCACCGTGTTGAAGATGTTGCAACTCCTGAAGCATTTGAACGTAATCCCGACTTGGTCTATCGTTTTTACAATCAGCGCAGAGCGCAATTACAGTCGCCAGAAATCGCCCCTAATAAAGGTCATTTAGCATTGGCTGAATTAGAGGAGTATTTAGCAGACAACTTTCTTTTAATTACCCAGAATGTTGATAATTTGCATGAAAGAGCAGGCTCAAAACGACTTTTACATATGCACGGCGACTTATTAAGTTACCGCTGTTTAGGAAGTCAAAAAGTAACAGAAACTTTTGATTCTTACGATCAAAATAGTCAATGTGATTGTTGCCATCAACCGAATATGGTTCGACCGAATATTGTGTGGTTTGGTGAAATGCCAATGTATATGGACGAAATATCTGAAGCATTAGCAAAAGCCGATCTTTTTATATCTGTAGGGACTTCCGGAAACGTGTATCCTGCTGCTGGGTTTGTTCAACAGGCGAGTCTTTATGGTGCCCATTGTGTTGAGCTAAATTTAGAACCAAGTAACGGTTTTAGTGCGTTTTCAGAGAGTCACTATGGACCTGCTACAGAAGTTATTCCTGATTATATAGATTCGCTAATAAAGCCATGATTTTTCCTGATTTATCCCCATATTGGTTAGAGTTCGCTGCTATTGCTAGCTTACATTTTTTTGCGGTTGCCAGTCCTGGTCCTGATTTTGCTGTGGTTTTAAAACAAAGTATAAGTAGTGGAAGGCGTTCTGCTATGTATACCAGTGTGGGTGTCGGCGCGGGAATTTTGATCCATGTTGCTTACTCTTTATTGGGCATTGGTATCTTAATTAAAACCACACCATGGCTATTTCAAGTATTTGCCTATTTGGCGGCAGCTTACTTGCTGTATTTGGGCTGGGGGGCTGTCCGCAGTGTGCCAAATAGATTAGAAAATGATGTATCATTGCAAGCACAACCAATTGAGAAACAGGTTACTTCTGATAAAAAGTCTTTCTTAATTGGCTTTATGACAAATGGATTAAACCCTAAAGCTACTTTGTTTTTTCTAACCGTATTTGCAGTTGCTGTAGCCCCACAAACTCCAATGCTAATAAAATTTAGCTACGGCATTTATTTAGCTTTTGCGACGGGCATATGGTTTTGTTTTTTGTCGTACATAATGAGTGGCTCTAAAATTCGCTCTTCATTACTGAAAAATGGTTATATTTTTGATCGAATCATGGGCGTTATTCTAATTGTATTAGCCATTAACCTCCTTTTGTCCACTTAATTTAACGAATGAAATATTGATGTTTAAACTCATACAAAAAAACTATTCAGAACTTATTAAACAGAACTTAAATGGTGAATATAACTTTAACTTGAAGAATATATTGGCCAAGGGATTTAAAAATACTACTGGTAGTATTTTAATTTTCTTGCAAATGTTACTGGTGGTTTTTGGACTAAGTTTGTTAATTGCAACGGCATTTTTCAAATTTAATGATATACAGACCATGGAACAAGTAACTCAAAGTCATCTGATGACATTGGATTTAATTATTCAAATGGTTTTAGCGCCTGTCACTGCAGCATTGATGTTACAAGGAGCTCGGTCTCATCTGAAGCGAGTGGGTTCTGTTAAGTTTTTATTCTCAACCATTCCACAAGCAATCCCTATATGTTTGGTAACCGCATTTATAATCATAATAACTAAAGCTGGGATGACGTTATTTATCTTGCCTGGTTTATATTTAATGATCGCTACGAGTTTTGCAGTATTATTGGTAGCAGATAAAAAGTTCACACCAATAGATGCATTATTACTTTCTATTAAGATGGTAAACCGTTATTTATTCCCGTTCACTATTTTATATGTCGTATTTTTATTGTTGTTGCTACTTTCGATAGTTTCTTTTGGGATTGGTTTGCTACTGTTTTTACCCTATTACTATAATATTAATGGTTTATTGTATTGTGAACTTTTTGGTTACGGTAACAGTACAGACAATAACAATTTAAACGATGAGACCCAACAACAAGGGTCTGATGGAGATACTACATTTGATGCATAACGTTGACTTTCCAGGCCCTAGACGGATTCTCTATTTGGGAATAATCTGGGTGTTTGGCGCTGTAGTGTTAAGTTACCCATTTTTATTTCCACCAAAGGAGTTAGATCCTTTTGATGAGCAAAATATCGCTCCTTATGTAGAACAAAAAATGCCTAACTTCGCTAAGATACAATCAATTACGGAACGGAAAAAAGCATTTTTCGACTATTTGTTACCTGCAATTCATCATCACAATAAAGTGATTATTCAAAAACGGGATTTTCTGAATGAAATAAAAAACGCAATTGAACAACAATTGCCTTTTAGTTATTTGCAGCAAAAGAGACTCGATTCACTAGTGAAAGAATATCGCGTTGACCCTGACGACGATTTGAATTCAATCGTGGACCGATTAATGCGTCGAATAGACATTATTCCTGTTGAGTTGGTGCTTATGCAAGCAGCGAACGAGTCAGCTTGGGGAACCTCTCGATTTGCTCAAAAAGGTTATAATTTTTTTGGACTTTGGTGTTTCCGAAAAGGGTGCGGTTTTGTACCAAAACGGCGAAATGAAGATGCCGCTCATGAGGTGGCTAAGTTTAAAAGTTTGGATCACGCAGTGAGTACCTATTTCCGCAATTTAAATCGACATGATGCGTATAAAGAGTTAAGGGCGATTCGTCTATCTTTGCGTGAAAACGACAAACAAATTACAGCAGAAAAGCTAGCCAAAGGGTTGAAAAGTTACTCCCAGCGGGGTGATGAATATATCGAAGAGTTAATCAATATGATACGTTTCAATAGGAAGTTTTTACCAGTATGAAAATCTTAAGTTTTACCTTAGTGTTGTTTAGTTTTTGTGGTTTGGCTTTTGCTGATACACTTTCAGTTGAATACTCAAGTTTTTACAGTCACCTTAAAAAAATCGATAATGAAGAAACACCTGCATTGCAATTTGCATTTGGTTTTAAAAACGTCAGAAATGGCGATTTATGTGAAATTAAAACCGCTAACATAGTCACTCAAAAAGTCACACTACCTGTTATAGTAACGCCTGAAAACCGGTTTTTGTTACCCACCGAAAAAGCATTAAGCCAAGCTAAAGCAATTGTCGAATTTGAACTAGTAGAAAATAATAATCAATGTGACATGTCAGTTCAGTTGGAAACTAAACCTTCTTATTTAAAACAGCAATATACACATCAAGAGTTACAAGATTTGTATCAGCAATACACAGTGTTTTTTGATGATATGGGCAGCTTTTTGTCGTTCCTAATGCCGTCAGTTACCGGCTTGCAGTTTTATTTCGATAATGTTGACAGAGACTCTATTCCTGCCGAAATTTATCTCGATGAACATCATGCAGTAATTACCGGAGACTGGCTAGAGCAGGGCAATCAGATCCAGTTTTCTGAAGCCCCATATCGCGTGACAGCAATAACCAAATAACGATATCCGTTGAGTGAATTAGTCGAGACGCAATTGATATTTAATCTGCGCAGCAACACGGTTGACGCTTTGACGCCCCTCTTCAATTAACTCAGCCGCGCGATGAAACTCCATAATGCCAAAGTCGCGTAACTGGGGTTCAATTAGTATATCGGGGGGATCGCCAGCTAATCGCGAGCGGGTGACTCTTGCCTGAAGGATATCTAACGAACTGGACATGACACCTAACATACTAGGGGTATTGTCAGTTAATTTAACATTTGATGATTTTTGCGTCGCCGTTACTTGCTCCGGCGTTTCTACCTGAGTTTCTGAGGTGGTTATTTGCTCTTCACTATTGGCGTCAAAGTCAGAATCCAGTGCCATGTTTTCTAGATCTTCTAAAGATTCAAGCTCATCATCGTCCATATCATTGTCTTTTTTGAACTTGCCACTGAAAAGACGCTGCATAAACGACTGACTTTTATTAAAAAAATCATTGGTTCGTTTTTGATTATTTTCATGTTCCATTTGATATTGAGCTTGAACTTCAGGCCTAAAATCTGCACTTAGATTAACCGCAAAAACAAAGTCAGCACCTAGTTGCCGACAAAGATTTACCGGCACTGGGTTGACCACAGCACCATCCACTAGCCAACGGCCTTTGTGCGCAATGGGTGGAAACAGGGCAGGTATTGCACAGGATGCTCTAACCGCATCCGCAATAGGACCTTGAGTAAATGAAACCTCTTTACCACTATATAAATCGGTCGCCACAACACCTAAGGGTTTGGATAAGTGTTCAAAGTCTCGTTCGCAAAAATTGTCTTCGAGGGCTTTAAACACTTTAATTCCGCTAGCCAGTCCACCTTTACGAAATCCAACCCCTAACAGTCCTAAAACTTGCCACTCAGTTAGAGAGCTTGCCCATTCTGCGAGTGGATCCAGTTTATTGCTTGCATACGCGGCTCCTACATAGGCACCAATGGAACAACCAGCGACCACGTCAACCTTGATGCCTAGTTCTTCTAACGCCTGTATTATACCTATATGCGCCCAACCTCGAGCAGCGCCGCTTCCTAGTGCTAATCCAATTTTCATTTACTAAAATGATCCTTAACTAATATTGATTATTTTGACAGTGTCATCAGCACTTGTTGAAGGTGTAGAAAAATCTTCTTGATCAAATCCAATATCACCGTTAACAAACGGTGTTTGTTGCGTCTCTAAGGTTTTAAAGTCGAAAAGTTCACTATCGGCAAGATGCGAAGGCACGACATTCTGCATTGCCCTAAACATACTTTCAATCCTACCCGGAAAACGCTTGTTCCAGTCTACTAGCATGTTTTTAATAACTTTGCGTTGTAGGTTCTCTTGCGAGCCACATAAATTACAAGGAATAATCGGGAACTCAATTAAATCAGAATATTGGGTAATTTCTTTTTCAGCACAATAGGCTAGGGGACGAATGACCATTTGTTTGCCATCATCGCTGACTAACTTGGGAGGCATAGATTTTAAGCGTCCGCCATAAAACATGTTTAAGAATAGTGTCTCTAACATGTCGTCACGGTGGTGCCCCAACGCGATTTTAGTTGCGCCTAGTCGGGTTGCCGTCTTGTAAAGTATCCCTCTGCGTAATCTAGAGCATAGTGAACAAGTTGTTTTTCCCTCTGGAATTTTATCTTTTACAATCGAATAGGTGTCTTCTGTGACGATTTCAAATGCAACTTGCAATTCTTGTAAGTAATTAGGCAGTATCTGAGCGGGGAAGCCTGGTTGCTTCTGATCTAAATTAACCGCAATAATTTCAAATTTAATTGGCGCAATCTTTTGCAGAAACATTAAAATATCAAGCATGGTGTAACTGTCTTTTCCGCCAGACAGGCAGACCATTACCTTATCGCCATCTTCGATCATATTAAAATCGGCAATTGCTTTGCCTACATTTCGTCTTAGGCGCTTTTGAAGTTTATTAAAACTGTATTTTTTACTCTCAGACAGAGACTCGACCTTACTCATCTTATTCCTAGAAAAACATTGCTATCAGCGCGGATTATACCTGTCCTCATAAAGGACATAAACACCCTAAATTTAAATGTTTGCAGTCATTTTCTAAGAATCACAAGGTTATGTAAGGTTAATGTTTAAGAGGACACTCAAAGCCTTCTGGTTTAATTGCTAAAACGTCACAATTGAGTGAATCTATTGTATGTTCAGCCGTGTTACCGATAAGGGCGGCTGTAATACCGGTGCGACCTACAGTACCGATAACCACTAACTCTGCGTCGATAGCTTTTGCCACTGAAGGAATGACATCCTCAGGCAAACCTTCACTAAGATGCTGATTTTCTTGTGGGATATTGAATTCTTGAGCGTGCTCAAGCATACATTTGGCGTGGTGTTGTTTAACTGACTCTGTATAGCCAACCGGATCGAACTCTGGTATTTCGATGGCAATATTAACCGGTGTACCTGGGTAAGAATTAACCAAGTTTACATGTCCTTCCAGTAAATCAGCCATCAATCCAGCGGTTTTAGTGATTAACTTGTTTAAGCTATGATGTTCTTCATCTTCACTGCCCACATCTACCGCAGCTAAAATATTGCCATTAATAGGCCAATCATGTTCTTTGACAAGTAAAACTGGAACCGGTGATTTACGTAGGATATGCCAATCAGTAGGGGTGAATATCACTGACTTTAGGGTGTCATGCTCGTGGGTTCCTTTGACGATTAAATCATAGCTGTGATCAATCACTTCGAACAATACACTTTCATATGGCCGATTATGCCAGACCACTTTTATATCTACTGAAATAGATGAGTTAGCCGCTAGGGGTTCAACTATATTGGCAAGCCAATCGGTTTTGTCATCCACCACAGCTTGGCGCATCGTTTCTCTTTCATCCACGGTGAGCATAGTGGTCATTTCATAAGAGAAATCATATATGGACAGAAACGCAGTAATACTGGCGCCGGTCTTTTCTGCCAATAAAAGCGCTCTTTTAAACGCTTTTTGATCTTCTGTAGTTGGGTCTACAACAGCTAGTATTTTGTTAAATACGGACATAAATTAATTCCCTTCAAACGTTTACACTACGTATATTAAGTGTATGGCTACTTTAGCTAGTTTGCCAATTAACAGACTAATTGTTTTGACCTGAATCAATTTAAATTAAAAGACTTAACCGCAGGCTTGTTTATTTAAAACGTGTTCACCAAGTTTTTCTCTAAGTACCGCCAAATTGAGAATTTGTATAAATTTCCCATCAACTTTGATGATATTTTCTTTTTGAAAACGGGTGAGTAAACGACTCACGGTTTCAACAGTTAAACCAAGGTGATTACCAATTTCGTTTCGGGTCATGGTTAAATTAAATTCTAATTCAGAAAAACCGCGGGAGCGAAAACGATCTGATAGATTAATTAGGAAGTGGGCAAGACGTTCTTCTGCTGTGCGCTTGTTTAATAACATCATGAGACTGTGATCTTGGTTTATTTCTGTGCTCATAATTTTAAGCATTTCTTTGCGCAGTGTAGGAAGTTGTGCGCTCATAATATCTAACTTGTCGTAAGGTAACTCACAAACCATGGAGGTTTCCATCGCTTGATTATAACTTTGATATTTTTCAGAAAATAGTCCATCAAAGCCGACAATATCACCGGGAAAATGAAACCCTGTAATTTGTTGTTCGCCATCGGGAGAGGTTATGTAAGATTTAAATGAGCCCGTTCTTACTGCAAACAGCGACGTAAATTTTTGCCCAGGAATAGTTAATTGATCATTTTTATGCAAAGGGCGCTTGCGTTCTATGATTTCGTCCAAACTCTCCATTTCAGTCTGATTCAGAGCCACCGGTATACATAGGTGATTAAAACTGCAGTTTTGGCAGCGAATACTGAACTTGTTCGGATCTGACATTAGTTAATTCCAATTAATTCATTAGTTACCAATTATGAATCCCTTGGTAACATAAAATCAAGCCAAATAAGCATAATAAGACTGCAACGCTTCGTTTTACCACTGGTTGGGTCAACCATCCTCTTATTTGGCTGGCGCTGGCTCCCATTGCTAACATGATGGGCAAAGTGCCCAAGCCAAAGCAAAACATGGTGATAGCACCTTGTACCACACTGCCGGTGGAAACACTCCATGTTAACGTCGAATAAACCAATCCACAGGGCAACCAGCCCCAGATTAGGCCATAGGGTACAGCATAGATTGGGTGTTTAAAGGGAATGAAACGCTTTGATATGGGACTAATTTTACGCCAAAAAATAGCGCCAACTTTTTCTACTTTAACCAGTAGTTTTGACCACTGTCCCACATATAATCCAAGCAGAACCATAAATACTCCGCCAAAAAGGGTCAGTGCTTGAGGATTGATAAAGGATTTTGTGGTGACGATCTGACCCAACAGCCCAGCGATTGCGCCAGCGAAACTATAAGATAAAATGCGGCCTGAATTATAGGCAATTAAATACGGCCATTGTGACTTATTCTTTGGTAATGCAAAGGTAAATGAGGTCACAATTCCACCGCACATCCCAGCGCAATGCACACTTCCAGCAAGTCCGATTAATATTGCAGAAAACCAGCTTAAGTCGTTCATTTGTCGTTAGTTTTTGGCTTTTTTACTTGTACTTTTTTATCCACGTCATCATCGAATAGAATGTTGTATCCTTGACGCTCTAAATCTTCAAACTGATTGGATTTGACCGCCCAAAAAAAGATCCCTATGGCTAACAGTACTAGCACAATAGCGATGGGGATTAGCACATAAATGATACTCACTTTAATTTCCTATTAGCGCTGGTTAACGTAGTAAACGAATAGAGTTTGCGACCACAATAATTGAACTTAACGACATGCCAATTACGGCCATCCACGGGCTTAAATATCCGGCTACTGCTAGGGGAAGAATTAACGCGTTATAGCCAATGGCCCAAACCATGTTCTGTTTGATTTTGGTACGCACTTTAATCGCCATACTAACAGCAAACTTAACATTACTTAATTTTGAATTTAATAAAATGATATCGGCAGAACGTTTCGCCATGTCACTGGCGTCACCTACCGCAATTGATACATCAGCAGCGGCCAAAACTGGGGCGTCATTGATGCCATCACCAATCATCAAAACTTTGTGTCCTTTGGCTTGTAAGTTTTGAATGTATGTCAGTTTTTGTATTGGCGTTTGTCTAAAATAAACGTTTGGGATACCTAAAGAATCAGCGACCAAAGACGCGTTTATTTCTGAGTCACCACTTAACATCACCAATTGTTTGCTGCGTAAGTCATCGACGAGTTGTTTTGCGTCTTTTTTAACTACATCTTTTACGCTAAATGCAGCAATTAACTGATTGCCCAATTGCAGATAAACTCGAGAGTCATCCTCAGTGGGTCGTAAACCATCACTGTTATCAAGAATACTTATGTTACCTATCTTAACGACTTGAGATTGGTAGGTTCCTTGTAAACCTTTTCCCGCCACAGTAACTACTTGGGAAACTGCGCAGGGGGTCTGAGATTGAAACGCGTGAGATATCGGATGTTTTGAATAGAGTTCTAATCCAGCAGCTAAATTATAAACAAAAGTTTCATCTGCTGCGTTAAAGAGCTCGACGTCACTTACACTGAAATGTCCATTGGTTAGCGTGCCTGTTTTATCAAAAATCACGGTGTCGACATCAGGCATAACATCGATAATATTTGCTCTTTTAACTAATAAGCCATATTGATTTAATTTTGCTATTGCACTGGTTAAAGCCGTCGGCGTTGCCAAGCTAAGGGCGCAAGGGCAGGTCGCAACTAGGATTGATATGGCAACCCAAAAAGCGCGTTCTGGTTGATAAGCCAGCCAGCCAACGTAACTTATTAAGGTGATACCTAGAACAATTACAATAAAGTACTTGGAGGCAATATCTGCATATACAGCTGCCTTGGGTTTATCTGAAAGAGCTAACTCTTGAAGGCGTAAAATTTTGTTCACCAGGGACAATTTAAGCTCGTTTTCAACTTCAATTTCAAAAGAACCTGATAAATTAATGGTTCCGCCATAGACATGAGCGCCGGTGCTTTTTCTGATTTTTTCTGATTCACCGGTCAACATAGATTCATCCACGTTGCCATTTCCGTTGATTATTACCCCGTCTACTGGAAAAGTTTCTCCAGGACGGACTACTATTTTTTGTCCTTTTTTAAGATGTTTGGCTAATACCGAAGTTTGCTTATTATCATCATCAATTTGCATCGCCGTTAATGGAATATACTTAAACATATTTGCCGATATTAGGCTGGCCTGATGTCGTGAACGATGTTCCAAAAATCGGCTAATCAGTAATAAAAAGATAAACATACATACGGATTCAAAATAGATTTCCCCCGTATGGGAAATGGTTGCCCAGGCACTAGCCACAAAAGTGCCAATAATTGCGATTGAAACCGAAAAATCCATATTTACAGATCCCATCCGCAGCGAACTAAAAGCACTTTTATAAAAAGTAAATCCAGAATACAGCACAACCGGGGTGGTCAATAAAAAACTAACCCAATGAAGAAACTCTTTGGTCGCATCATCTATTGAACCGAAAATGCCGAAATAAAGACCAATGGCTAACATCATAACTTGCATGCTCATTAAGCCAGCCAATCCAATTCGTTTTAAATAGTTCTTGGATTCTTTCTGATAAGAGGCTTCATGTTCGTCTGCTTGGAAGGGAAGTGCGTGATAGCCGATAGATTCTAGTTGTCCGATGATTTCACTAAGTTTTAGTTCTGAATCTATCCAATTAATCGTTGCTCGACGTGCAGATACGTTGACTGCAATTCGTTTAATTCCGGGCGTTTTTAAAAGTTGTTTTTCAATCAGCCAACCACAGGCAGCGCAGCTTATTCCTTCGATGGTTAATTGGATTTGTTTTTGGCTGCCGTCATCGACCACAAATTCTTGCTGAATCTCTTCATGATCGTATGCTTTTAAGGTATCGAGTGTTTCGGTTAGTAATTCATCTCCCTTATCGGCAAATTCGGTTCTGAAGCGGTAATAATCTTCTAGTCCGTTGCTGACAATTGCTTCAGCCACAGCTTGGCAGCCAGGGCAACACATTTTGCGAGGCTCACCTAAGATATCTGCCCAGAAGACTTCTCCATTTATTATTGGAAGCCCACAATGATAGCAATTTTGTGAGTTACTATTTTGCATTAAGGATTAAAGTTGAAAGGGGCTTTTTGTGGTAAACCTGTATCCTGCATTATCTTCCATTGCTCATTCAAAGGTGAAAGAGTTAACTTCCATTTACCAGTAATAGGTTTCTCTGCATTAGCTTTGTAATTGCCATTTGCATCTTGGGTCAACAATAACGAAAAATCATTATCTTGGAGCGTTGCATGATAAAAATGCAGTTTTAACGCTTCACCAGAAGTGGGTTTGCCTGATAAAAACTCAAGTTGTACTCGACTACCATCAATTGTCAAAAGTGTGGTGATACCTTGAGCTTTGGCTTCTTGAATTTTAGTTAGTTCTAAATTGATGCCTTTGCCTTCCTTGTAATAGTCATCTATGACCAGACTATCCTCAGTATTTAAGGCAAGATTTAACATGGTGACACTAAGACATATGGAAACAACGGGTATGGTGATTAAAAACCAAGGCCAAAATTGTTTGTACCAAGGTGTTTTATCTGAGCGATTCATTAATATTTACTTCTTATTTAAGAACACAAAGCCTCGTTAAACGAGGCTTTGTTAGGTAACAACTCAATGTTTATTTATCTTTAGATAAACTATAAACATAGGTAGCCACTAGGTGTATCTTCTTCTCTCCCAAAGTGTTTTTGAAAGAGGGCATAACACCAGCTCGTCCGTAGTTAACAGTTTCAGTGACTACGTCGGTGCTGCCACCATATAACCAAATATTATCTGTTAAGTTCGGAGCGCCTAGCGCTTGATTACCTTTACCATCTGCTCCGTGACAAGCAGAGCATACTGCAAAGCGTACTTTACCTGCTTCTTTTAAGTCAGGGTCAACTTGTCTGCCACTTAAGCTAAGCGCATATGCAACGACTTCTTTAACACCTTGCTCACCAAAAGAAGGTAACCATGCGGCCATATTGGCTTGGCGACCATTTGTTAAGGTTTCAACAATCTTCTCTGGTGTTCCACCGTATAACCAGTCATGGTCAGTCAGGTTAGGGAAGCCTCGTTGACCACGAGCATCAGAACCGTGACACTGAGAACAGTTTTGCATAAACAAACGCTGACCAATTTTTAGGGCTTCTTCGTTATTAACTAACACTTCAATTGGCTGTTCGGCGTATTGGTTGAAAATTGGCGCAAATTTTTCTTCGGCCTTTTCAAGTTCACGATCATATTCAACACCAACACCACCTAAACCGAAGAGGGCGTTTTTCGCTTCTTCTCGAGACGCTAAAACTGCATCTTTCGATTCTTGCAGGGTTTGAATATCTTGGTTTGAACTTTTCCAACCTAACAAACCTTTCCAATTCCCTAAACCCGGATAAAGTAATAAATACAAAATCCCCCAAATCATGGTCATGTAGAACATGATTGTCCACCATTTAGGTAGAGGGTTATTGATTTCGATAATACCATCAAACGAATGATGCATATCGTCACCTTCTTCAACGCCTGTTTTATTCAACAGACACCAGCGTAAGATTAGGTAACACCCTAGAATTGTTCCCAATGAGATTACTGAGACCCAAATACTCCAAAAGCTACTCATTTATCGAAGACTCCCGCTCTTTTTTTTCTGATTGTTGGGTTGGCTCATCATCAAAAACCAAATTTTCTGCTTCATCAAAGCGTTTTTTAGCGCGGCTGCTAAAAGCCCATACCACTATGCCGATAAAGCAAACAAAAACCACAACTGTAAATATGCTACCCGCTGCACCGTAATCCATACTATTTCAGCGCCGTTCCAAGAGATTGTAGGTAGGCAATTAAAGCCTCCATCTCTGTTTTACCTTGTACTGCTTCTTTTGCGCCAGCGATTTCTTCCTCGCTATAAGGCACACCAAAGTCTTTAAATACACGAAGTTTTTTCTCAATTAATTTGCCGTCAAGTGTATTTTCAGCTAACCAAGGGAAACCAGGCATATTGGATTCAGGTACTACGTCTCTAGGATTAAGAAGGTGAACGCGGTGCCAATCATCACTGTAACGACCGCCGACTCTTGCCAAGTCAGGACCAGTTCGTTTTGAACCCCATAAAAATGGGTGTTCCCAAACTGATTCACCTGCGACAGAGTAGTGTCCGTAGCGTTCTGTTTCTGCTCTAAATGGACGAATCATCTGGCTATGACAACCAACACAACCCTCGCGAATATAAATATCTCGCCCTTCCATTTGCAAAGCAGTGTAAGGCTTAAGACCTTCTACTTTTTCCATTGTTTGTTGTTGGAACATTAGTGGTGTAATTTCAACCATGGCACCAAAACTAATCGCGATTAGAATAAATATCGCCATCAATCCAATATTCTTCTCAACCAGCTCGTGAACGTTCTTCATCTCAAATCTCCTTATGCTGCTTGAGGTTGAGGTGAGTTTTCAGGATCTTTAGAAAACTCTTCATTAGGTGTACGTACGGTTTTGTAAACGTTGTATGCCATCAATAACATACCGGCTACTACGAACACACCACCAATAAAGCGAACAAAATAGAAAGGCTTAGATGCTTGTAGAGATTCAACAAAACTGTAAGTTAGAGTGCCGTCTGGGTTTACCGCGCGCCACATCAAACCTTGCAATACGCCTGACATCCACATAGCGACTATGTATAACACCACGCCAATTGTTGCTAACCAAAAATGCACGTTAATCCATTTAACGCTATACATAGCAGGTTTATTAAACAACACAGGGATAAGGTGATAAATCGAACCGATTGAAACCATTGCTACCCAGCCTAACGCACCAGAGTGAACATGTCCTATTGTCCAATCCGTATAATGTGATAGGGCATTAACTGTTTTAATAGCCATCATCGGACCTTCGAAAGTCGACATGCCGTAGAATGAAAGGGAAACAATTAAGAAGCGTAAAATTGGATCGGTACGCAACTTATGCCAAGCGCCTGACAACGTCATAATACCGTTGATCATGCCACCCCAAGAAGGTACAAATAGGATGATTGACATTACCATTCCAAGAGACTGTGTCCAGTCTGGCAATGCTGTGTAGTGTAAGTGGTGAGGACCGGCCCAAATATAAAGTGAGGTAAGTGCCCAGAAGTGAACAACAGACAGACGATAAGAGTATACTGGTCTGCCGGCTTGTTTCGGTACGAAGTAGTACATCATACCCAAGAAACCTGCGGTTAAGAAGAAACCTACGGCGTTATGTCCATACCACCACTGCATCATAGCATCTACAGCACCAGCGTAAATCGAGTAGGATTTAAACAGTGATACTGGTATAGCCATACTGTTACCGATGTGCAATACCGCAACGGTTAACATGAATGCGCCGAAGAACCAGTTAGCTACATATATATGCGAAACTTTTCGGATAACAATAGTACCGAAGAAGTTGATAATGTACGCCACCCAAACCAAAGTGATTAAAATATCGATTGGCCACTCTAATTCTGCGTATTCTTTGGTAGTCGTTAAACCTAGTGGAAGAGTGATTGCCGCTGAAACAATAACCGCTTGCCATCCCCAAAACGTAAATGAGGCCAACTTATCACTGAATATCCTAGCTTGTGATGTTCGCTGCACTACATAATAAGAAGTGGCAAACAGCGCACATCCACCAAATGCAAATATAACTGCATTAGTGTGTAAAGGACGCAATCGAGAAAAGGTGAGGTAAGGAATGTCAAAATTTAAGGCTGGCCAGTAGAGTTGTGCTGCGATAAACACACCTACTGCCATCCCAATAATTCCCCATACGACAGTCATTATGGCAAACTGCCTAACGACTTTATAGTTGTATTCCGGATGTACTTGGCTGGCTACGCTCATATCAATGGATCTTCCACATCATTATTTATGACAAAAATAATTAACTATTTTTGTATTGTTTTGTTATGTGTATGTGACACTATTGTCACGGTTTTTACATTTCATTAACTAAGTCCCTGAATTCACTTCGGAACTTAGATTTTGCAGACGGGATCATAAAGTTTTTGCTTTGAAAAAGATAGCATAAACACCATTAGCTTGATCTTAATCAATAGATTTTCAGCATTTCTTGTTTTTATAGTAGTGATCATTCAAACTGACTTTCAATAAAACTCATAAACAGACAGTTAATAGGCACAACACTCTGATTAAACGCACCTTTCCTATTATAGTTGTGATTTTGATTCTTTCCGTTGTTTATTCATTAAATAATCAAAAAGACTCAATTTTAACTAAAAATCTTTGTTATCTCGAAGCGCAGTCCTGTCGAATTGAATTAGACGATTCAATAATGCAGGTGAGTTTTTCTGACTTTCCTATTCAGATTGAAGAGATGCTTAATTTATCGATAATTTACGATACGCATTACGTGGTTAGGCGAGGGTGGCTTGAAGGTACTAATATGTATATGGGTAAAACCCCATTGTTTTTGAAAACAAGTCGAATAGACAAGTTAAATAATCAAGTGAACTTAGATGCAGAGTTGTTTATTGGTGCTTGTAGTGAGTCGAATATGAGATGGAAATTAACCATAGAGTTGGAAGATATACAAACCACTGATTTAAAAACGGTTTCAGTATTCTTCCAAACCCATGCTTAAGTAGAGATCTAATTACATTTGTGACTGCAAGTAGTTAGGTAAGCCAAGACGTTTGATTAGGCCTATTTGTTGTTCTAACCAATGTGCATGATCCATTTCGGTGTCTTCTAATAAGACCATTAGCATATCTCTGGTCACATAATCTTTTTCCGCTTCACACAGGGCGATTGTTTTCTTTAGTTCGTCTGTAACCGTGTATTCAACGCGCAAATCACTTTCCAACATTTCAAGCACGTCTTTACCGACTTTGAATCCTGAACGCACTGTCATGTCGGGAGTGCCTTCTAAAAATAACATACGTTCAATTAGCTTAGTGGCGTGACCCTTTTCATCATCAAATTCATGGGCAATACGCTCATGAAGTTTAGTTAATCCCCAATCGTCATACATTTGAGAATGGATGAAGTATTGATCCATTGCTGCCAATTCATAGGCTAGCAAGCCATTTAATGAATCTATTATTATTTGATTACCTTTCATAACTTAATCTCCCGAGCCCACTTGCGTTTGCAAGTAATTTTCCAAACCTAACGCTGAAATTTGGTATTCTTGTGTTTCCAACCAATCCAAATGCGCTTCTTCATATTCCAATATTTCTTCTAATAAATCGCGAGATACGTAATCTTGTTCAGATTCGCAAAGAGCAATCACATTTTTCAGCTTGGGAATTTGTTCTAATTGAAACTTACTGTCGCACTGCAACATTTCAACGGTTTCTTCACCAATATATAGCTTTCCAAGCATTTGCAAGTTGGGCAGACCTTCTAGAAACAAAATACGTTCAATTAACTCGTCGGCTTGTTTCATGTCTTTTATAGACTTTTTATAACAAACTGAATTCAGTTTTTCTAATCCCCAATTTTTATACATCCTCGCATGCAAAAAATATTGGTTGATCGACGTAAGCTCAGTGGTTAGCACCTCATTCAGAGCTGCTAATATATTGGCTTGACCTTTCATTTCAAAATTCTCCTAAAACAGTATGTGGCAAGTATAGACCAACAATCCATGAAATGTAATATTTTCCTTAAAAAACAAATGGATACCCAATGCTAACAATTATCATTTTTGATTCCCTTATTACTTACTGGAAAGGGATAACATTTGTAAGCTCTCTTCAGCGAAACCCGTACCTGCCTCTGTGAAGAAGTTGAATACCTTGTCTGCCCCCGCTTTTTGGAGTAATTCGATTTCATCTTCATAGCGCGCAATGGATGCCACTGTTCCTTGATAATCAGCGTTCCTAAGTTGTTGAGTGATATTACTAATATCTTCTACTGATGGGACCGCCAACATGACGATATCGGTTTGACGTAAATCGAAATTTTCCCAAAAATCTACATCTTCACCGTCACCAACAAACACTTGCATGTCTTGTTTTTGCATTTTGCGTATTCGGTTTGGATCAGCGTCCATTCCCCAAACTTGTTCTTTCATAACGCTTTCCAATGCCTTATACGCACCTTTACCGACTCGGCCCATTCCAATGATAAGCACACGTGCATTATCTGGTAAGTTATAAATATCTTCTTTTAAGCGTTGCGGATGTTCATAATTTTTAAGTTTGTGTTTGATTCGGTTGTACTGTTGATGCGAAGAACGATAACCAAAACCGGTGAAAAGGAAAGAGATAGACACCGCCAAAGCCAGTACAACCAACCAGTGCTTTTCGACTAAATTTTCATTTACTAATAAGGCAACAACGATAAGTCCAAATTCACTGTAATTGGCCAATACCAAACTCGCTAAATACGAAGTTCTTGCTCGTAGACGTAAACGAGTAAATATACTGAAGAATAGTCCGAATTTAAGTGGAATGAGGCAGCATAGTAATAATGCAGTAAGCAACATTTCTAATGTGGGTAACGCGGTGAAACCGATTGACAAGAAAAAGCCGATAAGAAAAAGATCTTTGAAACTCATTAGTGATTTAGATAATTCAGAGGCTTTTGCTTGATTAGCTAACAACATACCAAGAATAAGCGCACCAAGATCGCCTTTAAGTCCCACTAATTCAAATAATTCATAACCACCAATTGCAATCAGAAACCCCATTAACGGTAATAACTCACCGTGACCGGCTTTATCTAATAACAATGACCAAATTGGTTTTGCTAATAATAATAGAAGCAATAACACTGCCCATATTGAAGGGATTTTACCGGTGGCAATTACCAGGAAAATCACCGCAAAAATATCCTGCATAACCAAAATACCAATCGCGACTTTTCCATGCCTTGTCCGAATTTCACCACTTTCTTCTAGTATTTTTACAATACAAACCGTGCTGCTAAAACTAAGTGAAAAAGCAATGAGAGCACCGGTTACAATATTTATATCCGCAAAATATCCAATTCCTAATGCGGTGAGGAAAACAAAACTCGAAGCGACGATGAGTACCCAAAGCATCATGTGTAAACTGCTGCCCATCCATACTTCTGATTTAATCAGATCTCTAATATTGAGTTTAAGACCTATAGTAAACAGCATTAGGGTAATGCCAAGGCTTGCTAATGTATCTAGAGATGCATCAGGTTCATAACCCATAAAATTTAAGCTAAATCCAGCAACCAAAAATCCAATCAATGGCGGTAAACCTATGATTTTCATAATTAAACCGCATAAAAATGCTACTAGGATGAAAGCGAATTCCATAATACTCCGACAATAGATATGTAATAGATAGATTTAATTAAATAATATACTCAGAGATAAAGATGCATTAAATAAATTAATTGTAATAACTTAGACATTGTTCAGATGGGTTATGTTTGTGTTAACCCTTAACTATTTTTATCTCTATCAAATTGGATACATTATTTAGATGGATTTTGTATAAATGTAGTGATCCCAATGTTTATTTTTTTTGGGCGAAAAGCTCGTTATACCAGTTGGGCCCAACTATTTGCTATTGTTTGGCATCTTTAGGTGCACGTCATTTAAGTTGAATATATTAGAGCACAAATTTGATTAAGGTGAAATCTTACATTTATTAGAAAGTTTTATAAAAACTTCAATCACTTACCTTAATTAGCGTTATAATGTATTCAAACTAAGCATCTGCTTAGATATACATTTGCACAAATGGTTTACGACTTTTAAGGTAATTATATGAGTGATGATGCAGCCGCTTTTAAAATCACTCCCATGGGAGATATTCTTTTTATTGTTTTAAAAGGGCTTTGGACCGTTCAGGCTGATCTTTCTTATATTAGTGAATTGTCACTATTAACAGGAAAGAAAAAAGGCCGTGATTGGGGGATATGCGTCGACATGACTAATTGGACGATGCCACAAGAAGTGTTTGAATCTCCATTTAAAAGTAAAATATCCTTGAAACGAAGAAATCAAATCGGTGAAAGTTGGGTTACTAAATCTTCAACCCAAGGACAAGAGTTGATGCCCTTTTTCGAAGACGTATCATTTACCCCGCAACGATTTGATGATCTTAACGATGCCTTGTCTTATTTAGAAAATCTTGGGTTGAAAGTGCCTAGTTCTGAATCGGTAAAAAAACACACTTTAATGGATTAGTGATAAAATACAATTTGCTTTACGCTCATTTAAGGCTAAGAAAAATATTCAACACAAGGTATTACAATCAATATATCTAAACGCTAATTTGCATTCCTTTAACTGGTCTCATGCAAGGAGCAATAACAAGTTTTTAAATTTTTACTCGTAAGTGTATTTATAGGCCAATGTTTAAATGGAAAAGAAAATAAACACCAACAAATGGCGTATTAGTTTTTCTCCACAGATCGCTATTCTTATTTATGCGGTTATCGCTGGCGCAGTTACTTCGGCACTAATCGCTTTTCTAATTTTGTACATTGAGACGCAAGAACGTGCTTATATCGACAATGTAACTCAAACTACCGCTAACAAAATTAAAATATTGTTAGAGGAAGATATAAACACACGAATTGTGTCATTGACGGAATTTGCTCAACTATCCAAAATATCGAATAATTTATCCGATGCCGATTGGAATTTAATTGCACAAACTTTGTATGATTCGCAACAAGGTTATCAAGCAATTAGCTGGGTTGACAGTGCTTTTCAAGTAAAAAAAGTGTTGCCCGTTGAACAGAACGAAATAGCATTAAATATTGATTTAAATGCTATTTCAGCGTCGTTATCTGCAGCCATTAATGCTCAAAATAGCACTCATTCAGCATTCACAATTCCTATTTCTTCAGTGGATGGAAAATCCGGTTTCGGAATATACGCACCGGTTTTTAAAGGTCTTGGCAGCACAAAACAATTACAAGGTTTTATCGGCAGCGTGTTTCTTTTTAACACCTATTTTAAAGAAGTACTGCCTTCTTATTTATTGTCTGACCATCAAATACTGTTGACTGTAGATGGTCTACGTATCTATCCAAATACACTCACTAGTAATTTAATTGATACTCGATGGAATAAACACGCAGCATTTACACTTGAAGGCCAAAATTGGCAAATCAATATTGCACCTACCAATGAGTTTTTAGCCCACAAACATTATCGAATAATCAAAATTTTAACCTTGCTCGGTGTACTGCTCAGCTTTTTTGTGGCACTTGCTTTTTATGCTGTTTTGCTGTCACGCAGAAAAGATAAATACATAAAGGATGATCGTAAAAAGACAGAGCATTTTCTAAAGATGTTACCAGGGATGGCATATCAATCCTTTAACGAAAAAGGATGGCCAATAATATTGGTAAACGAGGAATGTGAAGAATTAACTGGATATTCTAAAGATGAATTCGCAAGAGATAGCATTATTTGGGGACAAATCATTCATCCCGATGACTATGAACGGATTGTGAAATTAGTCGACAAGGCAGTAAAGCAACAACGACGCTTTGAATTTGAATATCGGATAGTGACAAAAAACAATGAAATTAAGTATGTTTGGGAAAGAGGAGAGCCGGTACGTTCCCATTTAACTGAAGACTTGATATTAGAGGGGTTCATAACCGATATAACTTCTATTAAACAAGCACAAGCTGACTTGATACATAGCCACGCATTTTCTGAGGCAATTGTTAATTCAGTGGTTGAGGCGGTTATTACCATCGACCAAAAGGGCAATATAAAAAGTTTCAACAAAGCTGCCCTCAAGATGTTTGGCTACTCTTTTAAAGAAATCAAAGACAAAAACGTAAAAATTTTAATGCCTCAGCGTCAAAGTGAGCAACATGATCAGTACTTAGCTAAGTACTTAGAAACAAATGAAACTCATATTATTGGAACTGGACGTGTGTTAACGGCCAAGCGCAAAGATGGTTCAATGTTTCCTATTCATTTATCGGTCAGTGAAATTGTTAATCCCGAGGGCAGAGTATTTGTTGGTTTAATTCGAGATATTACCGAGCAAATAGCTTCAGAAAATAAAACTCGTCGATTAACCGAACAATTAGCTCACTTTGATCGCTTAAATGCGTTAGGGGAAATGGCCGTTGCAGTTGCCCATGAAATTAATCAACCACTGACCGCAATAGCATTATTTTCAGCAACTGCTAAAAATATGTGCGAAAAACAAAATTTCGAAATGCTCCCTGAGTTATTAGATAAATTAACTCAACAATCACTTCGTGCTGGCAGTGTTTTGGAGCGTGTGCAAATAATGACTAGAAAAGGCGATAGTCAAAAAGAAGCGGTTGATAGCGATATATTAATCGAAGAGGTCATAAAATTAATTGAACCTATTTCACGCTTACATGAAATATTGATTCAGGTAGAAACGGGTGATCAGCATGTAGCTGTCTTTGTTGACCGAGTACAGATCCAACAAGTGATACTGAATTTATTGCGAAACGCCATGGAATCAATGCAAGCAATTGACTTTAAAAATGGTAATGTATTAACAATTAGAGCGTCTCAAAGCGAAGCAAACACGTTTCAGATTTCGATAGAAGATACAGGTTGTGGTTTATCTCAAAAGTTAAAAGACGAACTTTATACGCCATTTAGCACAACCAAAAAGAATGGAATGGGGATTGGGTTGTCAATTTCCAAATCAATTATTGAAGAACATGGTGGACACTTAATGTTCAAAGATAATAAACCATACGGGACCGTTTTTTATTTTACGCTACCCATTTCAGGAGGAAAAACACATGACTGATCAGCAAACGGTATATATCATCGACGATGACGAAGCTATCCGTGATGGAATGGAAATGTTGCTTGCATCGATTGGACTTAATGCTAAAAGCTTTGTGAATGGCCAGGAGTTTTTGAAAGAGTTCAATGACGACATGAAAGGGTGCATCGTACTCGATATTAGAATGCCGAAAATGAGTGGTTTAGAATTACAATTAAAGCTTAAAGAACTAAATAGTTTGTTACCTATCATTTTTATCACAGGCCATGGTGATATACCGATGGCAGTTGAAGCTATGCGAAACGGTGCTATTGACTTCATCCGAAAACCCTTCAATGATCAAAATTTAATTGACCGAATCAATGAAGCCCTAGCGTTAAACTCCAAACAAAATGCCTGTATTGATAATAAGCAGAAGGAAGTCAGAAAAATCAGTCTTCTGTCTAATCGGGAAAAGGAAGTATTCAATTTAGTTACCGAAGGGGCAATGAATAAAATGATTGCGTCTGAGTTAAATATCAGTGAGCGAACCGTTGAGGTTCATCGCTCCCACGTTATGGAAAAACTTGGCGCAAAAACCTTGGCGCAACTAGTGCGAATAAAAATACTGTCGGAACAGTAAATAAAAAAATGGAGTCCATCTATGGTTGGATGTGATGAACTCCAAAGAGGAACTGAAACCTTTGTTTCAGGTAGTTGCTGTGTATATGTCTACACAGGAATAGCTTAACTACTATCGCTTAATCAGAATATTGGGGGTTACCGCTAAATGCGCGAGACTAACCTGTGGAAATCCCTAATAGATATCGTAAAACTAAATCAACTATTTAGCTGTCGTTTTTAATTACATGATTACATTAGATAAATTCCCAATTGCGCAAATTGTCTTTAATTTTCGGATGTTTTGGCTTTAATAAGCCGTTTTTTGACAAAAAACGGTTGGTAAAAAATAATACCCACAAAAACATGATTCAAAAGTACGTATTTCCCACAATTAATTACGAGAAATCTCCAATAACCCAATCCTGATGTGAACCGTAAACTTAGTTTTATTGGCGTTACGACACACCCTTAAAAAATTAACACTATATCTTCTACAGATGTTAACAACATTTTTCAAAATCCGAGCGTTAACTATATTTTTAGAAATAAAGGAAGGCAGATGGTAATTTCAAATAGTCGGTATGTAAGTCATTTAACACGGGATACGTTAGCTCTGGTTTTAGCTGGAGGGAAGGGAAGTCGTTTATGTGAATTGACACAACATCAGGCAAAACCGGCTGTTCATTTTGGCGGTAAGTTTAGAATTATAGATTTCCCGTTGTCGAATTGTGTTAATTCAGGAATTAGAAAAATAGGTGTAATGACACAATATAAGGCCTATAGCTTATTACGACATCTGGCCAGAGGTTGGGGACATTTGAATAGAGAGTTGGGGGAATTTGTAGAATTACTTCCTGCGTCTCAACAATACTCATCAAGTTGGTATGCCGGTACCGCTGATGCACTTTATCAAAATATTCGGTTTATCCGTGAAAACGCCCCAAAATATGTGGTTGTATTATCTGGTGATCATATTTACAAAATGGATTACGGAGACATGCTTGCTCAACACGCACAAAGTGGAGCAGATATGACCATATCTTGTATTGAAATGCCAATTGAAGAAGCCGCAGGTAAATTCGGCGTAATGTCCGTTGATCAAAATAGCAGAATTACTGAGTTTCAAGAAAAACCAATTAATCCTTGGGTTATGAAAAATAAACCAGGTTCAACTTTAGCCTCTATGGGAAATTACGTATTTAGCACTGAGTTTTTGATTGAAAAGCTAATTGAAGATGCAAAAAATAACGAGTCTCAGCACGACTTTGGTCATGATATTATACCGAATGTGATAAAAAATAATCACGTAGAAGCGTTTGTATTCCGCTCAGAAAACCCAAATGAGGCAACTTATTGGCGAGATGTGGGCACTTTAGATTCATTTTGGCAGGCAAATATGGATTTAGTTACAGCAACGCCAGATATTGATTTATACGATAAAGATTGGCCAATATGGACTTATCAGAAACAATCTCCCCCTGCTAAATTTATTTACGATGAAGAAAAACAAAGTGGTTATGCCGTTAATTCCAATGTTTCAGGTGGATGCATAATATCGGGCGCTATTGTCAAACAATCTCTATTGTTTTCTGATGTGCACATAGAAAATAACAGCTTTGTGGAAGATTCGGTAATTCTTCCCCATGTGAAAATTGGTAAAAATGTTAAAATTCACAGAGCTGTTATCGACGCAGATTGTGAGATACCTGATGGTTTTGAAATAGGCATTGACACTAAGTTAGACAAAGCCAGAGGATTTCGAATAAGTCAGGGAGGAGTTGTGTTGGTAACAAGTGATATGTTAAGCGAACTTAATAAAGTCGAAATATATGAACAGAATAACCAACACAAAAGGTTAAGAGCTTAAACAACAGAGTGCTG